>JANXCH010000003.1 GCA_025060295.1 Dehalococcoidia bacterium
GCCGACACCCACGCCCACGCCCACACCCACACCTACACCTACACCTACACCTACACCTACGCCCACACCCACCCCTACTCCTACACCCACACCTTTAGTTCAATGCGTCTTCGTAGTAGGTGTCAATGTTAGTCCGCCCACGGTGCCACCCGGCCAACCCGTCCAAGTGACCGTGGTGAAAGTGAACCGCTGCACCACCTCCGCTCCGTATACCTTGATCGTCCGCCTGGATGGCGACATCAAGGCTACTCTGTCGGGGACGCTCCCACCGCAGCAGACCCGGCGCAACACCGTCTCCCTGACTACACCTGTCCCGGGTCCGCACACGGTAACGGTGGACGGTGTGTCGGCCACCTTCACCGTCATAGGCACAAGGCTGCTCGGGTCTGTGGTGGCCTCCCCCGTTGTGACCTTCGCGGGCTCCCCTGTGGTGAAGGAAGTTGCCTTGCTTAACCAGGGTGCAGCAGGCACCTTCTCCCTCTCGTGCACCGAGACCCGCGACGGGACCTCACTGGGCACGGTGTTTGCTGCGTCCGGGCTCATTGGTGCCAATGCCACGAGGATCTTCACCTTCGCTCAGGATGGTCAGCCTGGCACTTACACCGTTACCTGCACAGCTGACGGCACAACCTTCAGCACCACTTTCGTCAAACTGCCCCGGCCTATTGTGCGTTGGCCGCCCATTATTCGCCGCGTGGGCCTGATTCAGCAGACACCTGCGCCTCCGGTTGCCTCCCTGCACGAGTATGAGAGGGTGCAACAGGTGAGTGCGGCGTGGAATGGCGGAGCCCCTTCTCTGCCCTCCCCGCAGCAACAAGCCCTGGCCATCCTTCTGACACTGCCACCGGGGGCCGCCCTCACACAACCTTTCACCGACCCTGTAACGGGTGCCCGCTTTGACGGCCGGGACACCGTGACCCTCGATCTTCGCGACGCGCGCGGCACCCGCATCATGACCCTTATTGCCCGCGTGGAACCTTTGGTGCGCTTGGATCCCACCACCGCTCAAGCCCGGGTGCGTGAACTGCGCACCCAGATTGGCCCCCACACCGAGGACTTCACCGCCCGGGATGGGGCCGTGGGCCGAGTGGAAACTTTCTTTGACGCTGTGCTTGTTGACCTGCCTCCAGAGGAGTTTGCTTTAGGTGTGGCCCACACCAAGACCGTCAGTCCTGATGCCCTGGCCCCCTTCCAGGCTTTGGCCAGGAACGAGGGATTGAGGATTCGCGACCTGGCCTTCGCCACCATCGTGGATACCACCCTGCGCCCCCGCACCACCGTGGGCGAAGTGCGGGTGCGCATGACGGTGGGCCAGACCTGGGTGGAGCGCATGGGTGGGGCCGGGCAAATCCGCATCGGACGCCTTGCCGATGACGGACGGGCGAGTTTCCTGACTACCCGCCTCGTGGAGACTCGCGACGGACGCGCAACCTTCGAAGCCATTTCCCCCGATGGGTTGTCCACATTCCTCCTGATGGCTGTAGAGCGCCCGCCGGCCGCCTTCCAACCCGTGCTCAGCGATCTGCAGGTGGAACCCCCAGCCGTCGAGCCCGGCCGCTCGGTACAGGTAACGGTGCAGGTTACCAACCGCGGCACTGCCGAGGGCACGTATTCCGACGTGCTCCTGATAGATGGCACGCCCGTGGCCACCGCAGCCGTAACCGTGCCTCCTGGCCAGACTCGCACCCTCACCTTCGCCCCCCTATTGGAGCGTGAAGGCACCTTCACTCTGCGGGTCGGCGACCTGACCGCTCGCGTCACTGTGGCGCGCCGGCCCCCTGCCACCGATATCGTCCTGGGCACGCCGCCCGCCCTTCCGCCACGTGTGGACGCCGGCCGCCCCGTGGAAGTCTCCCTGCCCATAACTAACCGTGGCACTGCCACAGGCGTCGTGGAGGTGCGGTTCTTCGCCAACGACGCCCTTCACGATGTGCGCTCCTTAGCCATAGGGCCGGGGGCCACGGCTACTGCCACATTCACCTTTACCCCTGTGGCTGGGGTGGATGCCACTTATGCCCTGCGCTTGGAGGTGCCGGGTGTGGGGGCACGCACCCTCTCCCTGCGTGCAGTGCCACCCCCCACACCTGCCCGTTACACGGTCGCCCCTGAGCGGATAGCCCCCGACCGCCCGCTGGCAGGGCAAGCCTTCACCGTCGCTTTCTCCCTCACCAACATCGGCGACACTGCTGAACCCCGCTTCACGGGCGCCATCGTGGCCGTTGGCCCCGTCACCCGCGAGGTGGCCATCCCTCCCCAGACCCTGGAACCCGGAACGGGGCGCATCCTCGAGCAGGCGATTACTCTGGACACCCCGGGGGCTTACACCATCTCTATCCGCTTCGACACTCAGACGGTGGAGTTGGGTCGGGTAACAGTGCAACCACCGCCCACACCGACACCCACACCCACGCCACGGCCGCCGACGCCCACCCCTACCCCCACACCGGTGCCGCCCACACCGACACCGGTGCCACCTACACCGACCCCGACACCCGCCGTGGTACCCACACCCACACCGGTGCCGCCTACACCGACACCCACGCCGCGGCCCCCGACGCCCACACCCACCCCGGTGCCGCCGGCGCCCGCACCCTTCCCCACGGGCTTGGTGGTGGGCATCATCATCGCCGTGGTAGTCGTGGCGATCGTTGCCGTAGTGCTCCTGCGGATGCGCCGTCGGGGCTAGGTAGCACCTAGATACCCATCCTGGGGCCGCCTCCTCAAGGGAGGCGGCCCCGGTTTTTTCCCCCGGTCCGTAAGTTGACCCGTCACCCCCATGCGGGGTAGGATGGGCATGGCGTCCCAGTAGCTCAGGGGACAGAGCGGCCGCCTTCTAAGCGGCGGGTCGGGGGTTCAAATCCCTCCTGGGACGCGGGTTTTTCGTTTCTCAAGGAAGTCCCGCCTGCTTGCCGAGGGGGGCCTCTGCGCCCTAGGATGGAGGCGATGGATTCTCCGCCTTCCCAGGGCGTCGGAGGTCTGCCGCGATGAACCCGATGGTCCTCGTCCTCCTCCTGAACCTGCTCTTGGGCACGGTGGGCATCGCCTTCATCTTCCGTACCTTGGTGGAGAACTGGTCGGCGGGCATTGTGGTGCGCCACACCGGCAACCTGACCCCCGGCCGCCGCATCAAGATCATTACCCCTACTCAGATTATCAAAGGAGACATCCTGTCCATCGGGCCGGTGCGCACCGCCTTATGGGAGGTGGGTGACGGGGAACACCTCCCCAGTATCCGCACGGGGCGCATCATCAAAGTCCCCAACGCCTTCCTCCTCAACAACCCCATCGTGGTGTATGGGGATGTCATCGTGGACGAGGTCATCGCCCAGGTGAAACTGGACGGCCACCGCATCAGCGATATCGTGGAGGACATGCGCCAAGCGATACGGCTGCGGGGGCACAAGGTGGTCGGCGTCAGCCTCTACCAGAAGGATGACCGCTGGGTGGTGCACGGGGTGTTTGAGGTGGAGACGCCTAACCTGGCCGATGAGCGGGGGATGGTTCTGCAAGCCTTTTGGCAACGGCAGAGCCAGCGCCAGTCGGAGAAATCCGCTACGCCTAGCTGAACCGTTTGGGGGAGAATAGCATCGGCCCTACCCAGGGCAGGCTTCTCCTGACCTACCGCCCCAGGGCCTCCACAATGCTGGCCATGTGCAGAATGGCCCTCTGGTAGTCCTGCAAACGGATGTTCTCGTTAGGGGCGTGGATGCGGTTATCGGGGTACCCCGCCCCTGCGGCCATAGCCACCGGCAGACCCCGCTCGGTGAAGAAGCACATGGGGCCACTGCCCGCCATAGTGGGCACCAACACCGCCGGCGTGCCGTAGACCTCCTGGGCAGCGTCAGCCACCAGGCGCACCCACGGGCTGTCCAAGGGGGTGCGGGCGGGCGCGCTCCCCCCCGGATGCTCGATAACCTCTATGTCCCCGAACCCGTGCACCCGCAGGTGCTCCCGCAACAGGGCCACCACCTCCTCGGGGCGCTGATCGGGCACCAAGCGAAAGTCCACCTTGGCCCGTGCCTCGGCTGGCACAATGGTCTTGGTGCCTGGCCCCGTGTAGCCCCCGACGATGCCACAAATGGAGCACGAGGGTTCAAAGTACAGGCGGCGGCGATAGGCGTAGCCCCGCACCCCCTTCACGAACTTTTTGATCCCCAGGCTTTGGGCCAACTGGGCATCCTCCTCCGGGAGACGGCGCAGAGCCTCCCGCTCCAACCGGGTAGGCGGGCGCACCCTATCGTAGAAACCCCGAATGCGCACCCGCTCCCCCGGCCCCTTGAGAGTAGATAAGGCCCATACTAATCGCCACGCCGGGTTGGGCACGACCGCCCCGTAAGAGGAGTGCACATCCCGATTGGCCCCTCTGGCCACCAGTTCCACATAGGCGATGCCCTTCAACCCCAAGGTGACAGTGGGGGCACCCTCCCAAGTTACGCCCCCACCCTCCCAAATACATCCCTCCGCCCGTAACAGGTCGGCGTGCTGGGCAACCCAATCCCCGAAATGGGGGCTTCCGATCTCCTCGGCACCCTCCAGCACCCATCGCACCGTGCAGGGCACGGTGCCATACACAGCGCGCCACGCCTTCACCGCTTGCAGGCGCGCCACAAAACACCCCTTATCGTCCGAGACCCCGCGAGCGTAGGCCTTACCGTCCCGAACGGTCAAGCGGAAGGGGGGACTATCCCACAACTCCAACGGCTCAGGCGGCTGCACATCGTAATGGTCGTAGATGAGGACGGTGCGGGCCGAGCGCCCCTTCTGTTCCGCATACACCACCGGGGCCACCCCCGGCAGGGGGAACAAACGCACAGTGAAGCCCGCCTCCTCCAGCATGGCTTTCACCACCTGGGCGCACTCCTCCACCCCCATCCTCTGGGCGCTGACGCTGGGCTGATTACACAGGCGTTCCAGATCGGCCAGGGCCTGGTCCATATGTGCCAGGATGTAGGAACGCACACGCTCGTCCATTATGTTCTCCTTACGGTGAAAATGGAATGACCAGGCGCCGTGGCCATACCCATAGGGAGCCCAGGCACCGTGAGCCTACGAGGGCGTGCCCCGGAAGGCGTCCTTTTCGGCGGGGCGCAGGTAGGAGCCTGTCTTGGCCCCAAACACCGAGACGAGACGGCGCGCCCGGCTCTGGCCACAGCGGGGGCAGGGGGCAGGGGCGTCGGCCTCGGCATAGGATCGGCGTAGTTCAAAAATATGTCCACACGCAGCGCACTGATACTCGTAAATGGGCATAGGCGACACCTCCAACCAGTGTTGGGAGATGGCATTTCCCAGTTCCACTTCTAAGGGATACCCGAACCCTCGGACTTCTGTCAAGGCGAGGTGAGGGGCTTGCATCCCCCTATGGGCAGACGCCCCCAGGACCTTCCCCGCTCACAAAGACCGGGGCCCCGCCTGCAGGTGCGGGGCCCCGGGAGGTACAGGATAGCGTGACAGGTCTAGCGGTAACCGTTAGTCGGCTTGCGCGGACTGGCGGGGGGCGGGGTGCTGGAAGGCGTCCGCTCCCGCAGGAAGGGGGGCAAATCCAAGTCGGGGAGTTTGCCCGTTGCCATCAGCCGCTCAAACTCGTCCATCTTCTGAGTCACTGCCCCCTCCCCGGGGAAGCCCGTAGCGATGACGGTGATTTTCACCTCGTCCTCCATCTTGCTGTCCTGCACCATGCCGAAGAAGATGGCTGCCTCGGGGTCGGCGTTCTGGCTGATGTACTCGGCAGCCTGATGCACTTCAGCCAAGGTCAGGTTCTCACCCCCGGTGATGTTGAACAGGATGCCCTTTGCCCCGTCCATGGTGTAGTCCAGGAGCGGGCAAGAGACCGCCGCCCGCGCCGCCTCCTCGGCACGGCGCTCGCCCCGAGCACGGCCGATGCCCAACCAGGCGGGGCCGCCCCCGGTGAGCACCGCCTTCACATCGGCGAAGTCCAGGTTGATCTCCCCCGGGATGGTAACCAGTTCGGCGATGGCCTGCACACCCTGGCGCAACACCTCATCGGCCAAGCGGAAGGCGTTGTTCACCGTGAGCTTCTGATCGGTGAGCACCATCTTCAAGCGGTCGTTGGGGATAGTGATGAGGGCATCCACCTTGTCCTTGAGGCGGTGGATGCCGTCCTCGGCGATACGCCGCCGCTTCGGCCCCTCAAAGGAGAAGGGCTTGGTAACCACGGCGACGGTCAGCGCTCCCATCTCCTTACAGATCTCGGCCACCACAGGGATAGCACCTGTGCCGGTGCCCCCGCCCATGCCCGCCGCCAGGAACACCATATCGGCCCCGCGCAAAGCCTCGGCGATCTCGTCGCGGCTCTCCTCGGCGGCCTGGCGTCCCAGTTCGGGGTTGCCCCCCACCCCCATGCCGCGGGTCAGTTTCTCCCCGATGGACAGACGGTTGGGCACCTCCGAGCGGGAGAGAGCCTGCACATCGGTGTTCACCACATAGTATTCCACCCCGGGAATGGGTTCCCGAAACATCCGGCTCACGGCATTGGAACCGCCCCCCCCAATGCCCAACACCTTGATGCACGGGACGCCCAGGGATTCGGCGCGGAAGTTCTGCTGCAGTGTCCCCATAGAGACCTCCTTCTCAATCTATACCCTGCGTTTCACAGGGCAACCCGCCTGGCGCGCTCGCGCAGCCAGTGCATAACCGAAACCATCGGCTTCTCCTTGTGCCCGTTCTGTGCACCCAGGGAGCCCCGATGGGAGACCGCCTGGCGCGTGCCCCACACCAGGGCACCCACCACGGCGGCGCAGGACGGGGCGTGCCATCCGTGCGGGAGCCCCTCTACACCCCGAGGCGTGGCCACCCGCACCGGAGCATCCAGGCCCTCCCGGAACAGGGCGTCCAGCCCCCGCAGGTTGGCAGTGCCGCCGGCCAGCACGATGCCCGCAGGCGGCACGGCCCGCAAGGCGAAGGTTTGCCGGATGGTGTAGTACACCAAGCGTAGCACCTCTATCCCCCGCTCTCGCAGGTGGCGAACCACCTCCCGGCGCGCCACACGGCTGGTGCCCCGCTCCCCGAACTTGGCCACCTCCACTTCCTCCGGCCCAGAGACATCAGGCACCACACTGCCCCAGCGCAGTTTGGTATCCTCGGCCACATCCCAGGGCATCTTGAAGGCCACCGCCAGGTCGTTGGTGAAGTGCCAGCCCCCCACGGGTAGCACCGCCAGGTTCCAGAGCGCCCCGTGCTGGTAATAGGCCACGGTGGTGCTTCCCCCCCCGATGTCCACCAGGAGCACCCCCACCTCCCGCTCGTCCCGGGTCAGGGCCGATTCGCCACAGGCCAAGCCCCCAGCCACCAGGTAGCGCACCTTACAACGGCTGTGCTCCAGCGCCTGCACCAGGGCGCGCAGGGGCGTGGACGCCCCCGTGATGCACAGGGTCTCCACGCTGACGCGGGTGGCGTGCATCCCCAGGGGGTTGCGGATACCCTCCAGACCGTCCAGGGAATAGTTCTTAGGAACCAAGTGCAGCAGTTCCCTGTCTGGGGAAAGCTCCCGCGGGTAGGCTGCGTCCACGGCGCGCTGGAGCGTCTCCTGGCTAATGGGCAAGGCGTAGTGGGTGGAATGGACCGTGCCCCAGCGGGTGGATGCCTCCAGATGGCTTCCCCCCACAGTGGCCGTGACCCACCCGATATCCACCCCGGCGCTGCGGGAGGCCTCCTCCAGAGCCGCCCGCACCGCCATCTCCGCATCGGCGATGTGGACGATGACGCCCTTCTGCACCCCCCGGGAGGGGACGAGGCCACTACCGATAGCCTCTAGGACACCGTTGGGATGCAAGCGGGCGACCAGAACACGAATAGTGGAGGTGCCGATATCTACGGCGGTATAGCAGGTGTCCGTATGCATCTATGCTCCTTTCCCTCCGTGGTAGGAGCCTCTCCGGCCTGGCAGCGGCCAGGCAAGTTCCGTGTCGTGTCCTATCAGGGATGCCGAGGGCTGTAGCCGAGGGGAGAGATGTCCAACGGGGGTGCCGTTGTGCAGCAAGGCTACAGCCCCCGGCCCCTGACCATCTAGGAGAGGGGATGAGCCCTCCCCATCCGCTACAACGCTGCGCCGGGGGCCGCCGCCAGGCGTTGGGCGACCCGCAGGCGAGCGCTTCGTGCCTCCCGATGGGTGCGAACCTCCTCCCGGGAGGGGGTGATGGGCTTCTTGGTCACGATGCCCACCGTCAGGCGCTGGGCCTCCCGGCGGAGCACCTGCTTGACCACCCGGTCCTCCCCCGAGTGGTAAGCGATGACCACCAGCCTTCCCCCCGGCCGCAGGAGGGGAATCGCCTGGGTCAGGCCGGCCTCCAGGGCGTCCAGTTCCCCATTGACCGCTATGCGCAGGGCCTGGAAGACCCGTGTGGCCGGGTGCCGATAGCCTTTGCCCCTTCCCACCACCTGCGCCACCACTTGGGCCAGATGGGTGGTAGAAGTGATCGGGCGGGCCTGCACGATGGCCCGGGCGATGGCCCCTGCCCGGCGCTCGTCCCCATACTGGGCGAAGATGCGCGCCAACTCCCGTGCCGGCCAGGTGTTGACGATGGTGTGGGCCGTGAGGGGGGAGCGGGGGTCAAAGCGCATGTCCAGGGGTTCCTCCCTCTGGAAGGAGAAGCCCCGCCCCGACGCCTCCAGCAAACGGCGGGACAGCCCCAAGTCAAACAGGATGCCGTCCACCCCCTGCCAGCCGTAGTGTCGGGCCACCTCCTCCAGGTGGGCGAAACTGGCCCGCACCAGCAGCGCCCGCTCCCCGAAGGGTGCCAGGCGCTGGCGGGCCACCTCCAGGCTGTCCGGGTCCACCTCCAGCCCCAACAGGTATCCGTTGGGGGTGCTGGCCTCCAGAATGGCCTGGGCGTGGCCCCCCTCCCCCAGGGTGCAATCGATATATCGCCCCCCGGGATGCACCTGCAGACCCTCCACCACCTGGGCCACCAGCACAGGACGGTGGTACACGGTGGGGGCGGGCCCTGGGCACTGGCTATCGGCCATCTTCAGTTGTTACGGCGGTAAGGGTAGCACGATTTCTCCAAAAGATAGCAATACACAAGAACAGCATTTCAGCCCCTTTTTGGCCACAGCACTAGCCGTCATTATAGCCCTTTTACCAGGATTTTTGGGGGCCTGTGCAAGTGTGCTATGATGGGGATAGCCCCAAGGGGCAGAGAAAACCTGTGGTGCGGGTTGCCATACTGACCTCCAGCGACGCCGGGGCACAAGGCCTGCGGGAGGATATCAGCGGCCAGCGCATCCGCCAGTGGGCGGAGGCTCAGGGCTGGCAAGTGGTCCACTATGCCATTGTGCCCGATGAGCGTGGAGTGATTGTAGACCGTTTGCGCCAGTGGGCACAAGAGGCTGACCTCATTCTGACGACCGGCGGCACGGGCCTCGGCCCGCGCGACATCACCCCCGAAGCCACTCTGGAGGTGGTGGAGCGCCTGGTCCCAGGCCTGGCCGAAGCCATGCGGGCCTTGACGGCCCACAAGACTCCCCTAGCTTACCTGAGCCGTTCGGTTGCGGGCATTCGGGGCAGGTGCCTGATTATCAACCTCCCCGGCAGTCCTCGGGCCGTTGCCGAATGCCTAGAAGTCCTCCAACCCCTTCTGCCCCACGCCCTCGACATCCTGCGGGGGAGTGCCACGGGGCATCCCGTTTCTCCTGCCTAGACCCATGCTGTTCCACATCCTCACCCTTTTCCCCGGCATGTTCCAGGGCCCCTTGAGCGAGAGCATTTTGGAGCGGGCGCAATCTGCGGGCTTGCTGACGGTGCACCTGGTCAACTTCCGGGAGTTCGCCACCGACCGCCACAAAACGGTGGACGATTACCCCTATGGAGGCGGGGCGGGGATGGTGCTCAAGCCCGAACCCCTCTTCGCCGCTGTGGAGGCGGTGCAGGCCGACATTCGTCAACGGCGGGGCGAAGCGGGGGTGCAGGACACCCCCGTCATCCTCCTGACCCCGGCGGGACGCCTGTTCACCCAGCAGGAGGCCCAGCGCCTGGCCCAGAAGGAGGAGGTGATCCTCATTTGCGGCCATTACGAAGGCGTGGATGAGCGGGTAGCAGAGCACCTGGCCACCGACCAACTCTCCATCGGCGACTTCATCCTCACCGGGGGGGAACTGCCCGCCCTCTGCATCGTGGACGCGGTGGCGCGTCTGCTCCCGGGCGTCCTGCACAGCCCCCTTTCCCCCGCCGAGGAGAGTTTCACCAACGGCCTACTGGAATACCCCCACTACACGCGTCCACCCGAGTTTCGGGGGTGGAAGGTGCCGGAGGTGCTCCTATCGGGCAACCACCAGGCCATCGCCCGTTGGCGTCGGGAGCAATCCCTCCTGCGCACCCTTCAGCGTCGTCCGGACTTGCTGGCCAAAGCCACTTTGACCGAAGACGATAAGCGCTTCCTGGAGGAGGCGCGCCGCCGTTTGGGGTTGGGGTAAGGCTCGGCTGTTCCCTCTGGCAAACGGATAAACACCCCAGTGGGCAGGGATGCCGTAGGGCATCACCGTGGTCCTGGGGATATCATGGAACAAAGACACCATAGGGTAAAGGAGATGAAACTGGACATCGTCTACTATAAAGATGCTCGCCATATGGGTGAAGTGGACGATTGCTCCATCAGCCTCATTGTTACCAGCCCACCTTATTGGAACATTAAAGATTATTCCCTGGATGGATACCAGAGGCGTCCGCGCGCGTCAAAAATAGAGGGACAAATCGGCGCTATCCAGGATTATGACGCTTACATGGAAGCACTCACAGCTGTGTGGAAGGAATGCGAGCGTGTGCTCAAGCCAAACGGAAAGTTGTGCATCAATGTGCCACTCATGCCCATTCCCAAGAAGGCAATAAGTATTCAATATACGCGATACATTGTTAATATCTATTCCAGCATAGAAAGGGATATTTTGACCAAGACCCAGCTCCGGCTGATGGATATATATATCTGGGACCGTGCTAAGACCGTGCTAACCCCACAAAGCGCTTGATGTTCGGGAGTTATCCATATCCGCCTAATTTTTATGCCCAAAACACGATTGAGTTCATTGGGGTGTTTGTGAAAGACGGAGAGCCTGAAAAGAAGCCGCAGGCTATTAAGGAAGCCAGCAAACTCACGGAAGAGGAGTGGGTGAAATTCACCAAGCAAGTGTGGACGCTCCCTATACCCAATGTCCGCGACGAAGCATATGGTCTCCATCCCGCCATTATGCCCCTTGAAATGGCTGAGAGGCTTATTCGTCTGTACTCTTTCGTGGACGATATCGTGTTAGACCCTTTTATGGGCTCCGGAACAACCGCCAAAGCAGCACGCATGTGGGGAAGACATTACATCGGCTATGAAATTGACCCATCCTTTCAGCCAGTTATAGAGCGGAAACTGGCTCAACTATCCCTTGCTCAGCAAGATCTCTGGAGGCTGTGCGTCCATAACAGGGGGGAGAGGACGATTGGTATAAAGCACTCGGGGAGTTCCACAAGCATTCTGGCCATTACTCCCTACCACAGCACAACAACGCAGGCGCTACTTCCGTGAATACCGCCGGCGTGAAGAAAGTGAAGCGCATAAAGCGGTGAAGCGATATGTTATCCAAAATGCGGAGACACTCTTCGGCAGAGGCGCAAAACTTTTTGAGGAAGAATATGTGTTTGCCTCCGGCGATGCAGCGAATTTGGTTCTCACTATGCCAGATGGGCGCTACATCACCGTAGAAGTAGAAGTGGATGTGGGAAGTGCAGACCTCCCTGGGCTATTGCAAGCCATCAAATATCGCTATATGTTCCCGGTTCAAGAACAACTACCCCTCGACAATGTCCAAGGTTATCTTGTTGCCAAGCGCATCGCCCCTGAAATCAAGGAATTGTGTCAACGCTATGGTGTGAACTGGATAGAAGTCCCCTAGACCACCTCGCACACCACCCTGCCCCACCACCTTGAGTGCCTACCGTCACTCCCCGAGGGTGCCACGCCTGGCGCTACCCCTTTCGCTACCGCCGGGGCGCACCCTGAACAGCCCCTACCCCCGCCCCACCAGACGCTCATAGAGTGCAAGATACGCCCGCGCCGACCGCTCCCAGGAGAAGTCCATCCCCATCCCGTTGCGCACCAGCGCCCGCCACAGGCGTGGCTGGCCGTAGACGCGCAAGGCACGCCCCACCGCCTCCAGCATGGCCGTAGCGTTGTAGGCGTCAAACAGGAAGCCCGTCCCCTGCCCGGTGGCGGGGTCAAACTCCTGCACCGTGTCCTTCAGCCCCCCTGTTGCCCGCACAATGGGCACTGTCCCGTAGCGCAGGGCATACATCTGGGTCAAGCCCGACGGCTCATAGCGCGAGGGCATCAGGAGCATATCGGCACCCGCCAGAATGTGATGGGCCAGGGCATCCTCAAAGGCCAGGCGCACCGCTACCCGCCCCGGGGAGCGGGCCGCCGCCTCCTGGAAGAAGGCTTCGTAGCGCTCCTCCCCCCGTCCCAAGAGCACAAACTGCACCCCCATCCCCATCAAGGCATCCCACCCCGCCATCACCAAATCTATCCCCTTCTGCTCCGTCAGGCGGGAGACCATGGCAAGGAGAGGAGTGTGGGCATCCGCAGTCAGCCCCAGGAGGCTTTGCAAATGGGCCTTGCAGGCCGCTTTCCCCGAGGCGCTATCCCGCCGCCCGTAGCGCCGCACGATAAAAGGGTCCCGCTGGGGGTCCCACACCGTGTCGTCCACCCCGTTCAGGATGCCCACCAGGTCTTGCGCCCGCTCCCGAAACACCCCTTCCAACCCAAAGCCGTATTCCGGCGTCTGCACCTCTTGGGCATAGGTAGGGCTCACAGTGGTCAGGGCATCGGCGAACACCAGCCCCCCCTTCAGAAAGTTGATTTTTCCGTAAAACTCCAGGTAGCGGGGGGAGAACAACCCTTCGGGCAACTCTAGAAGGTGCCAGTCCAACCCCCAGAACAGGCCCTGATAGCCCAAGTTGTGCACCGTGAACACGGTCTTCGTACCCCTCAGTTCCGGGTAGCGCTCGGGTTGGGCCTTCAAAAAGGCGATGGCCAGAGCAGTTTGCCAATCGTGGCAGTGGAGGATGTGGGGAGGCTCCCGCCGCAAGGCCTCCAGGACGGCTCTGCTGAACACCACAAAGCGTGCGGCGTTATCGGGATAGTCCTGGCCGGGCGGGCCGTAGAGATGATCCCGATCAAAGTAAGCATCGGCCCGCACCAGGTAGACGGGCACTGTGCCGTCCAGACGTGTCCGCAGCACATGGGCCGATTCCCGCCGCCCCGACAATGGAACGGAGAGGGTTACGCCTGTGTCCTCCCAGGGGAAGCCGCCTTGCAACACGCACCGATAGGCGGGCATATACAGGGAGACCTGCACACCTAGCGCCGCCAGGGCCTTGGGGAGTGCTCCTAACACATCCCCCAGGCCACCGGTGCGGGCGAAGGGGGCTATCTCCGGGGCGGCCATGGCCACCCGCAAGGGCTGGTCAGGAATGTTCACGCAACCGACCTCCTGCCTTTTCTCGGCATCGCAGCCCACTCCCGTCTACCCGCTTTCTCGGCGAAGCACCCCTCTGGCTTGCAGGGGACCTCACGTCAGGATACCATAGAAGGGTAAAAACAGGGTGCGCTGGGAAGCGAGAGCCCGCGCCCTAGGAGGGAGCGGATGGACAAGGTGGTGGCGCTCATCTTGGCGGGCGGACAAGGGCAACGCCTCAGCATCTTGGCCGAGGAACGCGCCAAGCCCGCTGTCCCCTTCGCCGGCAAGTATCGCATCATCGACTTCACCCTCAGCAACTGCGTCAACTCGGGCATCTACAAGGTGGGCGTGCTGACCCAATACCGCCCCCACTCCCTCTTGGAGCACATCGGTGCCGGCCGCCCCTGGGATCTGGACCGAGAGCACGCCGGCCTCTCCATCCTTCAGCCCTACACGGGACGCCACTTCGGGGACTGGTACCAGGGCACCGCCGACGCCGTGTTCAAAAACCTCTCCTTTGTGGAGGAGATGCGGGCGGATACCGTCCTCATCCTGGCGGGCGACCACGTGTACAAAATGGACTACCGCGATATGATCGCCTTCCATCAGACCCAAAAGGCCCATGTTACTGTTGGCGTTATTGAGGTCCCCTGGGAGGAGGCGCACCGCTTCGGTATCCTGACCCTCAATGACGAGGGGCAGGTGCTGACCTTTGAGGAGAAACCCCCCCATCCTCGCAGCAACCTGGGGTCAATGGGCATTTATGTGTTCTCTCGGCCTGTCCTGCAGCAGGTTTTGGAGGCCGACGCCCGCAACCCCACCTCCAGCCACGACTTCGGGAAAGACATCCTGCCCGCATTGGTGGGAGAGTATCGGGTGTTCGGGTATCGCTTCAAGGGCTATTGGCGGGATGTGGGCACCGTCAAAGCCTATTGGGACGCCAACATGGAGTTCCTGGAGGATCCGCCTCCCTTGAACCTGCACGACGGGGAGGGACGGGTGCGCACCCGCCCCCAGGACCGGCCCCCGGCCTACATCGGCCCCACCGCCTCCCTGGAGAAGGCCCTGGTGTGCCACGGCTCCCGTATCCACGGCATCATCCGCCGCTCTGTCCTGTTCCAAGGAGTCGTGGTGGAGGAGGGAGCCATCGTGGAGGACTCCATCCTCTTTGACGATGTGGTGGTGCGTAAAGGAGCCCACCTGCGGTACGCCATCGTAGACAAGGAGGTGGTGGTCGGGGAGGGAGCCACCATCGGCTGCACCGATGACAACTCCCCTAACCGCGATGAGCCAGATATCCTCTCCTCGGGGATCACCCTAGTGGGGAAGCGGGCCGCTATCCCCCCTTACACCCATATCGGGCGCAACTGCAAGGTGATGCCCGGGGTGACGGCTACCGCTTTTCCCTCCGACGGCTTCGTCTCCAGCGGCACCACCATCGCCCCCAAAGGGGGGCTGTCTGCAGTGCGGCGCTCCGCAGCGGTCTAGGCGGAGGATGGATAGGGCCTCCACTGTTGCGCTCCTGCACCGCCTCGCCAGGCTCTACGGCGTCCAAACGGCCTACACGGACGCCTCCCACCACAGGCGGTTTGCTTCTCCAGAGGCTTTGCTGGCTGTGCTGCGGGCTCTGGGCGCTCCCCTGGCCACTTTGAACGATCTCCCCTCTGCCCTCCGCCAGCGCCGTCAAGACCTGTGGCGGCAAACGGTCGAGCCAGTGGTGGTGGCCTGGGAGGGGGCCTTGCCCGCCCTGCGAGTGCGCCTCCCAGCCGCTGCAGAGCAGGCTACCCTTGTTGTTCACCTGGCCACCCAGAGCGGGATGCACCACACCTGGGCGTGGCCACTCTCCGCCCTCCCCACTCGGCAGCGGGCAGTGGTGGAGGGCGTGCCTTACGTAGTGAAAACCCTTTCCCTGCCCGTTTCTCTGCCCTGGGGCTACCACCGCCTCACCCTCGAGGGGCCCCTAGGCAGGGCAGAGGGCTTGGTCATCTCGGCCCCCCTGCAGGCCTTTACCCCGCCACCCACAGATGGCCCCACATGGGGGGTGTTTCTGCCTCTCTATGCTCTACACACCCAAGACGGCTGGGGTGCTGGCGACTACACCGCTCTCAGGCGTCTGGCCGAGTGGGTGGCCCACTTGGGAGGTAGCGTCGTGGCCACCCTCCCCCTGCTGGCCCTCTTTCTGGAGGATCCCTGCCACCCCAGCCCCTACTCCCCCATCAGCCGTCTGCTGTGGAACGAGTTTTACCTGGATATCACCGCTGTGCCCGAAGTGCAGACCTCCTCTGAAGCCCGAGCCCTGCTGGATACCCTGCGCCGAGAAGCCCACACCGGGCGTTCCGCACCCCTGGTGGACTACCCGGCGCAGATGCGCGCCCAACGCCGTGTGTTGGAGGCCCTGGCCCGCTCCTTCCAGACAAGCCTCACCCACGACACCCCGCGCGCCCGGGCCTTCCGCCAGTTCCTGCAGACCCATCCTTGGGTCGAGGCCTATGCCCGCTTCCGCGCCTGCGGGGAGAGGCTTCGCACGCCCTGGCGGGCGTGGCCCCCACCCCTGCGCGACGGTTGCGCGTCTCCCCCGCCCGATGACCTTCCCTCGACCTTCTACCACCAGTATGTCCAGTGGCTTGCGCACGAGCAGATGGACGCCCTGGCCCAGCAGGCGCGCCAGCGGGGTGTGCGTCTGTTGCTGGACTTCCCCCTGGGGGTGCACCCGGATGGCTTTGATACCTGGTGGCAGAGGGGGGTATTTGTAGAGGGGGTCTCGGTCGGTGCTCCTCCAGACGCCTTCTTCAGCCACGGTCAAAACTGGGCCTTTCCCCCCATGCACCCTCAACACCTGCGCCAACAAGGCTATGCCTACTTCCGCGCCAGCCTGCGCCACCACCTGCGCTGTGCGGGTCTTGTGCGCATAGACCATGTGATGGGCTTCCACCGCCTGTTCTGGATTCCCGCGGGAATGGAGGCCAAAGAGGGCGTCTATGTGCGCTACCCTGCCGCGGAGTTCTATGCTATCCTGGCCCTGGAGTCCCAGTGGCATCGGGTCGTGGTGGTCGGAGAGGACCTGGGCACTGTACCTCCGGAGGTGCGCCCAGCCATGGCCCGGCACGGCCTGTTACGATCCTATGTGCTTCCCTTTCACCTGACGCCCACGCCCGCTCGCGCCCTTGCCCGCGTGCCATCCCGTGTGGTGGCCTCGCTGAACACCCACGATATGCCCCCCTTTGGCGCCTTCTGGGCCGGGGACGATATCCGCCTGCGCCAGGCTCTGGGTTTGCTGGACGAGGTGGGCGCGGCTCGCGAGCACAGGCACCGCCGCACCCTCAAGGAGGCCCTCGTATCCTATCTGCTCCGCAAGGGCTTTCTGCGGGGCGATCCCTCTGACCCCCTGGCCGTGTTGGAGGCCTGCCTCACCTTTCTGGCCCACAGCCCCGCCCAGTTCCTGGTGGTCAACCTGGAAGACCTGTGGCTGGAGACCCAGCCCCAGAACATCCCCGGCACCACCACCCAATACCCCAACTGGCTTCGCAAGGCCCGCTACTCCCTGGACGAGTTCTCCCGTTTACCCCAGGTGGTAAACATCTTGGATCGGGTGAGCCGAGCTCGCCCCCGCCCTGCCCAGACCCCATGAGCACCCCCTCGCCCCAACCGGTTATCGCCTACTTCTGTATGGAGATAGCCCTTACGGCAGACATGCCCACCTACAGTGGGGGGTTGGGTGTCCTCGCGGGCGACACCCTGCGGGCCGCTGCCGATATGGGCCTCCCCCTGCTGGGCGTCACATTGGTGCATCGCCAGGGCTACTTCCGCCAACACCTGGGGCGATACGGCAGCCAACTGGAGGAGCCCGCCCCGTGGTCCCCCGAAGCCCTTCTGGAGCCCCTCTCCTTGCGGGTCACCCTTCCTCTGGCGGAACGGCTGGTGCACATCCGGGCGTGGCGCTACCGCGTGCAGGGGCTGTCAGGGCACACCGTCCCCGTGTACTTCCTAGATACCGACCTGCCGGAGAACGACCCCCTGGATCGCTCCATCACCGATTGGCTCTATGGAGGAGAGTCCCGCTATCGTTTGCGCCAGGAGGCAGTGCTCGGGCTAGGGGGCGTCGCCCTTCTGCGTGCTTTGGGGGTGCCGGTGGGCATCTACCACTTGAACGAGGGGCATACCGCCCTGGTGCCCTTGGCCCTGCTGGATGCCCACTTATCCCAGCAGGGCAAAACCCTCCCCGAGCCCGCCGACCTGGAGGCGGTGCGTCGCAAGTGCGTCTTCACCACCCATACCCCTGTCCCTGCGGGCCACGACCAGTTCCCCTTGAGCATGGTGCGGGCGGTGCTCGGGGAGCGGGTGGTGGCCCTTCTGCACGCCATCGGGTGCTCCCACGACAACACCTTGCACATGACCCGCCTGGCCTTGACCCTGTCGGGGTGGACCAACGCCGTCTCCGCCCGCCATCGGGAAGTGGCCCAGGGCATGTTCCCCCAGGCCACCTTGCACGCCATCACCAACGGCATCCACCACCCCACGTGGGTTTCGCCCCCCTTCCGTGCCCTGTATAACCGCTACCTGCCCGGCTGGGAGAAGGATGCCTTTCTGCTGCGCTATGCCTCCACCATTCCCCTGGATGCCCTCACCGAGGCTCACCGGGAGGCCAAACACCTCCTCCTGCAAGAGGTGGCACGGCGTACCCAGCGGCGGTTAGACCCCCAGGTGTTCACTATCGGCTTTGGGCGCCGCGCCACGGGGTATAAACGCATGGACTTCGTGTTTACTGACATGGGGCGTTTGCGTCAGATAGCGGAACGGGTGGGGAAAATACAGATTCTCATGGCAGGCAAAGCCCATCCCCGTGACACCGAAGGCAAAGAGTTAATTCGCAAAGTTTTCGCAGCGTCTGCAGCCCTGGGAGAAGTTCTCCCCGTTGTGTACCTGGAGGACTATGACCTGACCCTGGCCCAGCTCTTATGTGCTGGCGTCGACCTCTGGCTGAATACTCCTCGCAAACCCCTTGAGGCCTGTGGCACCAGTGGGATGAAAGCCGCCCTCAACGGTGTCCCCAGTTTCAGCGTCCTGGACGGGTGGTGGTTAGAGGGGCATATTGAGGGGGTGACCGGTTGGGCCATCGGTGGCCCCGAGCCCGTCAGCAATATGGCCTACGAGGCCCACGACCTCTACGACAAACTGGAGCGCATTATCCTGCCCATGTTTTATCGCCAACCCCGCGCCTATCAAAAGGTCATGCAAAGTGCCATCGCCCTCAATGGCCCCCTGTTCAGCGCGCAGCGCATGCTCCACCAATACCTTGTGCATGCCTATACCCGCCACAACCTTCCATGACCACAGCCACCGTGCGGTACGACGGAAGCCTGCTGACGGATCTCGACCTTTTCCTGTTTAACGAGGGCACGCACACCCGCGCCTACACCAAACTGGGGGCGCACCCCCTCGTCGTCAATGGCGAAAAGGGAGTATATTTCGCAGTGTGGGCACCCAATGCCGAACATGTTTTCGTCATCGGCGACTTTAACGCCTGGCGGAAGGGCCCACACCCCTTGCGCCCCAGGGGCCATTCGGGAATTTGGGAGGGGTTTATCCCTGGCGTAGCGCCCGGCACACGCTACAAGTTCCACATCTGTGGACGGCACGGCTACCACGCCGATAAGGCCGACCCCTTCGCCTTCTTCACCGAAACACCCCCCGCCACGGCGTCCGTTGTCTGGGACCTCTCCTACTCCTGGGG
The DNA here is from genome assembly GCA_025060295.1 of Dehalococcoidia bacterium. Taxonomy (NCBI): domain Bacteria; kingdom Bacillati; phylum Chloroflexota; class Dehalococcoidia; species Dehalococcoidia bacterium. Next base: position 19,184 of record JANXCH010000003.1, read on the forward strand.
GGACAGCGCGTGGATGGCCGAGCGCCGCCGGCGCAATAGCCTGGACGCCCCCATCGCCATCTACGAGGTGCACCTGGGATCCTGGATGCGGGGCGAGGGGGGGCGCTTCCTCACCTATCGGGAACTAGCGCCCCTCCTGGCCAGTTATGTCAAAAAGATGGGCTTCACCCATGTGGAGTTCCTGCCCGTCATGGAGCACCCCTTTTACGGTTCCTGGGGCTATCAGATGTTGGGATACTTCGCCCCCACCAGTCGTTACGGCACCCCCCAGGACTTTATGTACTTGGTGGACCACCTCCACCAAAACGGTATCGGTGTCATCCTGGACTGGGTGCCCGCCCATTTCCCCGACGATGCCCATGGGCTGGTTTTTTTTGATGGCACCCACCTTTACGAGCACGCCGATCCGCGCCAGGGCATCCACCCCGACTGGAACAGCCGTATTTTCAACTACGGTCGCCACGAGGTGCGCAGTTTTCTGCTCAGCAGTGCCCTCTTCTGGCTGGATGTCTACCACGCCGACGGCCTACGCATCGACGCCGTCGCCTCCATGCTCTATCTGGACTACTCGCGCAAGCCGGGGGAGTGGGTGCCCAACATCTACGGGGGGAAGGAGAACCTCGAGGCCATCGCCTTCCTGCGCCGTCTGAACGAGGAGGTCTACCGCGCCTTCCCCGATGTGCAGACCATCGCTGAGGAGTCCACTGCCTGGCCTATGGTCTCCCGCCCCACCTACCTGGGGGGTCTGGGCTTCGGGCTCAAGTGGGACATGGGCTGGATGCACGACACCTTGCACTACTTCTCCCGCGACCCCATCTACCGCAAATACCACCACGACCGCCTCACCTTTCGGGGCCTCTATGCCTTTTCCGAAAACTTCATCCTCCCCCTCTCCCACGATGAGGTGGTGTATGGCAAAGGCTCCCTCCTGTCCAAAATGCCCGGCGATTCCTGGCAGAAGGCGGCGACCCTCCGTCTCCTTTTGGGCTACCAATACGCCCAGCCCGGCAAGAAACTGCTGTTCATGGGCGGGGAGTTCGGCCCATGGCAGGAATGGAACCACGACTCCGCTCTCCCCTGGCACCTGCTAGACCAGCCCCTACACCGAGGGATTCAGCTGTGGGTCAGCGACCTCAACCGCCTCTATCGGCAGGAGCCTGCCCTGCACCTGCACGATTGCCAGCCGGCGGGGTTTGAGTGGGTGGACTGCGCCGATGCGGAGCAGAGCGTGGTCTCCTTCCTGCGCAAGGGAGCCACCCCCCGCGAGACCATCTTGGTGGTGTGCAACTGCACCCCCGTGCCCCGCTTCAACTACCGGGTGGGCGTGCCTCTCCCCGGCTTCTGGCGAGAACTGCTCAACAGCGACGCCCAGGTGTATGGCGGGAGTGGTCTAGGTAACCTGGGAGGTGTGCAGGCCACCCCGATCCCCTTCCATCACCGCCCGTACTCCCTTGAACTCACGCTCCCCCCCTTGGCTATCCTTTTCCTGAAGGGGCCAGAGACCTAAAGATGGAACGCTACATCTGCATCCACGGCCACTTCTATCAGCCTCCCCGGGAGAACCCCTGGCTGGAGACCATTGAGGTGCAGGACTCGGCCCACCCCTATCACGACTGGAACCAACGCATCACCGCCGAGTGCTATGCCCCCAACAGCGCCTCCCGCATCCTGGATGCCCAGGGACGCATCACCGCCATCGTCAACAACTACGCCCACATCAGCTTCAACTTCGGCCCCACCCTTCTGGCCTGGATGGAGCGCCACGCCCCCGCCACCTATCAGGCCATCCTGGATGCCGACGCCCAGGGGCGCAAAACCTTCTCCGGCCACGGCCCTGCCATCGCCCAGGCCTATAACCACATCATCCTCCCCTTGGCCACGCGCCGCGACAAAGAGACACAGATCATCTGGGGCATCCGGGATTTTTACCACCGCTTCCGTCGCCCCCCCGAGGGGATGTGGCTCCCCGAAACGGCCGTGGATACCGAAACCTTGGCAATTCTGGCCGAGCAGGGTATCCGTTTTACCCTTTTGGCACCCCATCAGGCCCGGCGTTTTCGGCGGGCCGACGGCCCCTGGCAGGACTGCAACGGGGGCATTGATCCCACCACCCCCTACCAGGTCCACCTCCCCTCTGGGCGCACCATCGCCGTCTTCTTTTACGACGGCTCCATCGCCCACGCCGTCGCCTTTCAGGACCTGTTGCACAATGGGGAGGCCTTCGTCCAACGCCTGGTGAGCGCCTTTCGGGAGGGGCGCCCTTGGCCCCAAATCGTCCACATCGCCACCGACGGCGAGACCTACGGCCACCATCGCCCCCACGGGGATATGGCCCTAGCCTATGCCCTCCACGCCCTCCGGAGCCGGCGTTTGGCCCGCCTGACCGTATACGGAGAATACCTGTCCCGGCATCCCCCTGCCTACCACGTGGAGATCGTGGAGAACTCCTCCTGGAGTTGCGCCCACGGTGTTCAACGCTGGCGCACAGCCTGCGGGTGCCACACCGGGCGCCACCCTGAATGGAGCCAGGCGTGGCGCGCCCCCCTGCGAGAGGCGATGGACTGGCTCCGCGATACCCTTGCCCCCCTCTACGAGGAGGCGGCCGCCCGCCTGGTGCGCGACCCCTGGGCCGCCCGCAACGATTACATCACCATCATCCTGGACCGCTCGCCGGAAGTGTGGCAGGCCTTCCTTTCCCAGCACGCCCGCCGCCCCCTTTCCCTTCACGAGCAGGTTACCCTGCGCAAACTTTTGGAACTGCAGCGCCACACCCTGCTGATGTATACCAGTTGCGGCTGGTTCTTTGATGACATCTCCGGCCTGGAAACGGTGCAGGTGCTCCAGTACGCTGCCCGTGCCCTGCAACTGGGGGAAGACCTGTTCCAACGCCCTTTGGAACCCGACTTTTTGCGCATCCTAGAGCGTGCCAAAAGCAACTTGGCCGAGCACGGCGATGGCAGACGCGTGTACGAGCGCTTTGTGCGGCCGGCTATGGTGGACCTGAAACGGGTGGGGGCACACTATGCCGTCAGCGCCCTCTTTGAGTCCTATCCCCCCCAGACGACCGTCTACTCCTACAGCGTGGAGCAGGAGGACCTTCAAACGCTGAGCATGGGGGAGAGCCGTCTGGCCATCGGGCGGCTGAAGGTTACGTCGCAAGTCACCCTGGAGTCCGCCCGGCTGTGCTCAGCGGTCGTGCACTTCGGCGGGCACAACTTGGTGGGGGGTGTGCGGGAGCTCCGCGATGAAGAGGCCCACCCCTTACACACCGAGGAACTGACCCACGCCTTCCTGCGGGCGGACATCCCCGCCGTCCTCTCCCTCCTGGAGCAACACTACACAGCGGCCACCTATTCCCTGCACTCCCTGTTCCGGGACGAGCAGCGGCGCATCATCGCCCGTATCCTCCAGGCCACCGTGGACGAAGCGGAGACTGTGTATCGGCAACTGTATCAGCGCCACCAACCCCTCATGCGCTACCTGGTCAGCCTGGGCTATCCCCTCCCCCGCGCCTTACACCGTGCCGCAGAAGTGGCCCTCAACGCCGACCTGCGCCGAGCCCTCAACGGCAACGGCCTGGACTGGGCACGCCTCACCACTCTGGTGCAAGAGGCCCAGACATGGCAAGTGGGATTGGATCGGGAGACCCTGGCCCACCTCCTCCGTGAGGCCCTGGAACGCCTGATGGAGCGCCTCGCCGACTCCCCAGACGACATTCCCCTCCTCAAACATGTGAAGGACGGGGTTGCTGTGGCCCGCACCCTCCCCTTTGCACCCGACCTGTGGAAACTGCAGAACACCTACTACACCCTTCTCCAACACGTCTACCCCGACTACCAGCGGCGCGCCCAGCAGGGCGAGGGGGAGGCGAAGGTGTGGCTCGACCTGTTCACCGCCCTGGGCGGGCTCCTTGCGGTGCGCGTGCCCTAGCGCGGGGAGGGTGCGGCGCCCCAGTGTTTTACAATAAAGCCAACCCCAGGACGCAGGGAGGGAAGCGTGCTCCATGAGCGCAGTGTCCTCAACTACATTTTCGGCCAATGGCGCGCTGCCGAGAGCGCCGAAGCCCTGGATGTGGTCAACCCCGCCACCCAGGAGGTATTAGGCCACACTCCCCTCTCCACGCCCCGCGATGTGGACGCCGCCGTGCAAAGCGCCGTCCGCGCCTTCCCCCAGTGGGCACGCACCCCCGCCGTGGAGCGGATTCAATACCTGTTCCGCTTCAAGGCCCTTGTAGAGGCCCACATGGATGCCCTGGCCCGCACCATCGTCCAGGAGAACGGCAAGACCCTGGCCGAAGCCAAAGCAGAACTGCGCCGGGGGATCGAGAACATCGAGGTGGCCTGTGGCATCCCCTCCCTGATGCAGGGGTATACCTCCGAGGATGTGGCCCAAGGGATAGACGAACTGGTGTTGCGCCAGCCCTTGGGGGTGGTGGTGGCCATCACCCCCTTCAACTTCCCGGGGATGATTCCCCTGTGGTTCCTGCCCTACGCCATCGCCTGTGGCAACACCTTCATCCTCAAGCCGTCGGAGAAGGTGCCCCTGACCGCCCAGCTCCTCGTCCAGTTGCTGGAGCAGACGGGCCTGCCCCCCGGTGTGGTGAACCTGGTGCACGGCTCCAAGGAGACAGTGGACGCCCTGTTGGACCACCCCCAGGTGCGGGCGGTGAGCATGGTGGGCTCCACCCCTGTGGCCCGTTACATCTACGCACGGGCGGCGGCCAACGGCAAGCGCGTCCAGTGCCAGGCGGGAGCCAAGAACCACGTGGTCATTATGCCCGACGCCGATATGGCCCTGGCGGCGCGGGCCATGGCGGAGAGCGCCTTCGGCTGTGCGGGGCAGAGGTGTTTGGCCGCCTCGGTAGCAGTAACGGTGGGAGAGGCCCACGCCCCCTTCCGGGAGGCCATCGCCGAGCATGCCCTCTCCCTACGGGTAGGCTATGGCCTGGAGGAGGGCATCCAGATGGGGCCGGTCATTTCCCGCCAGAGCAAGGCGCGCATTGAGGGCCTTATCGCCCAGGGTTTGGAGGAGGGGGGGCGCCTGGTGGTGGACGGGCGTAACCCCCGCATCCCCCGCTACGAGCAGGGCAACTTCATCCGCCCCACCATCGTGGAAGGCATCCCCCTGACCAGCGACCTGATGCGCACCGAAATCTTCGGCCCCGTGCTTACCCTGGTGCATGTGCGCACCCTGGAGGAGGGCATCGGGGTCATCGCCGCCAATCCCTACGGCAACGCCGCCAGCATCTTCACCCGCAGTGGGGCGGCAGCACGCCAGTTCCGCAGCCAGGTGCCGGTGGGGAATGTGGGGGTCAACATCGGCGTGCCGGCGCCGGTGGCCTTCTTCCCCTTCAGCGGGTGGAAGGAGAGTTTCTTCGGGGTGTTGCACGGGCAGGGGCGAGATGCGGTGGGCTTCTATACCGAGCAGAAGGTGGTGATCGAGCGATGGGGATAGCCCCTTGCCCTGGGAAGGGCCCTGCGCTATGCTAGGAGATGGCGCTCCCCGATAGCTCAGTGGTAGAGCGGGCGGCTGTTAACCGCTTGGTCGCAGGTTCGAATCCTGCTCGGGGAGCCATATTTGGCGCAGCGTGGACAATTCCACCTTGCCCCTATCCGATGCTCCCGAAGGAGCGTGGGCATGGTGTGTTGGCTCCTTACCGCCCCCGCCCCCGGTTGTGCTGACCCCCTTGTGTGCTCGGCCGAGTATTGAGGGGCGACGATGCGTCTGCTTGTGCCCACACCGTGGCGCGTGCGTATCCCCTGGGGGCGGTGGCTGGCGGTGGCGGTGCAGGCAGGCATTATGCTAGCCTTCTGGCTGGCCCTGTCCGGACGCGTCCGCCTGCCCTACCTCGCCTTCGGCGTGGTGGCAGTGGCTATTGTGCTCCTCCTCAACCGCGAGGTATTCAGCCTGCGGGGGCCGGTGGGGCGGCCCACCACACTGCGCAAGGCATTGACCATCGCAGGGCGGTGGATAGGCTATGGGGGCTGGCTCCTGTATAGCATCGCCCTCGCTAATGTGCAGGTGGCCTATGTCGTTCTCCATCCCCGCATGCCCCTGCGCCCGGCCCTTTTGCGCTTTCGCGTCCCCCGCCTTCGGGAGACGGCCCAAGTGGTGCTGGCCAACTCCATTACATTGACGCCGGGGACGGTTACCGCCGACCTGCAGGATGGCCAGTTCACCGTCCACACCCTCATGCCCAGCCTTGCAGGGGCGCTGGTGGCGGGGGAGATGCCCCGCCGGGTAGCCGCCCTGTTCGGAGATAGCGTGGAGGGAGCCACTGAAGTTACCTGGGCATCCTCTTTGAAAAACCTGCACCCATGACGGCTTTCGTCACAGGAGTTACCCTTGCCCTAGCGGTGCTGGCCCTAGTGCCCCTAGTGCGCATCGTCCGCGGCCCCACCACCTTTGACCGGGTGCTGGGCCTGGGGCTGATAGGCACGAAGGCTATCCTTTTGCTGGTGCTCATCGGTGTGGTCTACGACCGCTTGGACATGTTCGTGGACCTGGCCTTGGCCTATGCCATCCTGAACTTCATCGGCGTGCTGGCCATTGCCAAGTTCCTGGAGCGTCGGGGGGAGGAGCCGTGAGCACCGCCCTGGCCATCGCCCTTCTTGTGGGGGGGCTGTTTTTTGTGCTGGTAAGTTCCCTGGGGGTGCTGCGCCTCCCCGATTTTTACACCCGCTGCCACGCCCTGGGCAAATCGGACACCTTGGGGTCTATCCTTGTTTTGGGAGGGCTGGCGGTGCACGAGGGGCTGACCCTCACCTCCTTCAAGATGCTCCTTATCCTGGCCTTTGTGGCCCTGGGCAACCCCACCGCCACCCACGCCCTCACCCGCGCCGCCCTGCGCACCGGCCTAGAGATGTGGAGCCGAACGGCTCCAGAAAAGGAGAGCAAGACCCCGTGATCTGGGCTTTGGACTTTTGGCTTCTGCTTTTGCTGATCCTGACGGGGGTGCTGGCCCTGCACCTGCGCAACCTGCTGGCGGCGGTTATTGCCTTAGGGGCCTACAGTTTCCTGATGGCCTTGCTGTTCGCCCACCTGGGGGCAGTGGATGTGGCCTTCACCGAACTGGTGCTGGGAGCGGGTATCACGGGGGTGCTCATGGTGTTTGCCCTGGCCGTGTTGGGCAGGAGGGCCGAGGATTGAAGGCGCTGGCGGCAGTTATCATCGCCTTTTTCCTCGCCGTTTTGGTCTTCGTGGAGGGGGACTTGCCCCGTCGGGGCGACCCCCAAGCCCCCGCCCACCAACATGTGGCCCCCTATTATATTCAGCGCTCCCTGGCCGACACCAAGACGCCCAACCTGGTTACCGCCGTGTTAGCCGACTATCGGGGCTACGACACCCTGGGGGAGACGGTGGTCATCTTCGTGGCGGGGCTGTCCTGCATCCTCATCCTCCTGCGGGAGAGGCAGACGCATGGGGGATAGGTATCCCAGCCTGGTGGTGCAGTTGGTGACGCGGGCGGTGGTGCCCGCCATCCAACTGTTCGCCCTGTATGTGCTGTTTCATGGCCACTCCAGCCCCGGTGGGGGGTTCCAGGGGGGTGTGCTCCTGGCTGCCAGCATCGTGTTGCAGAGGCTGGTGCAAGGGCACGAGGCGTCCGCCCGCCAGTTTCCCTCGCGCCTGGCCTTGCTGCTGGCAGCCATCGGGCTGTTGGCCTTCATCGGCACGGGGCTGGTCCCTGTTGTGCGCGGGGGAGCGTTTTTGGACTACGGCCTCTTGCCCTTGCCCGGGGCTGCGCCCGCTACCGTGCGCTACTACGGCATCCTCGCAGTGGAGGCGGCCATCGCCCTGACGGTATGGGGCACCCTGGTGGCCATCTACGACCGCCTCAGCGGGAAGGCAGACGATGCTTGAGGACTTTGCGGGCCGCTACCCTTACTTTCTAACCGCTGCCCTGTTGGTGTTAGGCCTGTACGGCATGCTGGCCAAACGCAACCTGTTCAAACAGGTCATCGGCATGACCATCTTCCAGACGGCCATTTTCCTGTTCTTCATTCAGGGGGCGGCCAAATGGGGGGGCACGGTGCCGGTCCTTGACCCCGCACGGGGAACGGACCCCGCCCAGTATGTGAACCCCCTTCCCCATGTGCTCATCCTGACTGCCATCGTAGTGGGGGTAGCCAACACGGGGGTGGCCTTGGCCCTGCTGTACACCATTCACCGACGCTTCGGCACCTTGGACGAAGCTCGTATTTTGGAGAAGGCGAAGGGAGAGCATTGAGCCACCTTCCCCTTCTGGTGCCCGTCGTCTACCTGGTGTTTTCCTTGCTGTCGGTGCTGGGGGGCTTGTGGCGTCGCTCCCTGGGGTATGCCCTGGCATTGGTGGGGGCGGGGGTGTGTGTGCCCCTGGCCCTGTGGGGGCTATTTCAGGCCTTGAGCCAAGGACGCATCCGCTACGCCCTGGGGGGATGGCCACCCCCCTTCGGGATTGAATATGTCCTTGACCCGTTGGCGGGATTGCTGTGTGCCCTCATCGCCACTATTGGGCTGGTGGTCTTGGTCTACGCTCGTTGGTCGGTGGCGCGGGAGGTGCCCGAAAAGGCCCCGCTCCTGTATCCTGTCGCCCTGCTCCTGCTGTCGGGGTTGACGGGGATTGTGGTAACGGGCGACCTGTTTAACCTGTTCGTGTTCCTAGAGATCGCCTCCCTCTCCGCCTACGCCCTGTTGGCCACGGGGCGGGGCTTAGCCCCTCTGGCCGCCTTCCGTTACCTCATGATGGGGATGATCGCAGGGAGTTTCTACCTGCTGGGGGTGGGTTTCCTGTACTTCTCCACAGGGTCGTTGAACATGGCCGATGTGGCGGAGCGTTTGGAGCCTTTGGCGGGTTCCCGGGCGGTGGCGGCAGCAGCGCTCCTGATGGCGCTGGGTTTGGGGCTGAAGATGGCCCTGTTTCCCCTGCACCTGTGGCTCCCCGATGCCTACACCTACGCCCCCTCGGCGGTTACGGGCCTCATCGCCCCAGTCATGACCAAAGTGGCGGGCTACGCCCTCATCCGCCTCACCCTGGATGTATTCGGCCCCGCCTACATGACGGAGAGGGTGCCCCTGCTGCCTGTGGTGGGGTGGCTGGCGGCGGGGGGCATCTTGGTGGGGTCGGTGATGGCCATCGCCCAGACGGACTTCCGACGCATGTTGGCCTATAGCAGTGTGGGGCAGGTGGCCTATGTGGCGCTAGGACTAGGGCTGGGCAACCCGATGGGCCTGGTCGGTGCCCTTCTCCACACCCTGAATCACGCCTTCATGAAGGGGTGCCTGTTCCTGGTAGCCGGAGGTGTTTTTTACCGGGAGGGGGTAACGGAGGTGCCCCACTATGCCGGGTTGGGGCGCACCATGCCCTGGACGATGGCTGCCCTCACAGTGGGGGCTGTGGGGATGATCGGCATCCCCCCCACGGCGGGGTTCTTCAGCAAATGGTATCTGGTGCTGGGGGCGCTGGACGCCCGCAACTGGGTTTTCGTGGGGGTAATCCTGGTGAGCAGTTTGCTCACCGCCGTCTACTTCTTCCGCGTCCTCGAACAGGTCTATACCGCACCCCGCCCGGCGGATATGCCCGCTGCGCCCCACAGTGACCCGCCCCTGGGAATGCTGGTGCCTATCCTTGTATTGGGGGCGGGTGTGCTGGTGCTGGGGCTGATTAACAGCCTGATCGTGACCCATGTGTTGCAACGGGTGGCGGCCCCCCTTGCTGGAGGCTAGCGCCCGCCGAAGGAGCCTGATGCGATGGAGACGCTTGTCCACTGGGGCCCGCTTCTGGCCGTGCTCATCTCCCTGGGGGCAGCGGGTCTCATCGTGCTGTCGGGGCGGAACCCCAACCTGCGGGAGGCGTGGACGCTCCTGGCGGCGGGGGGGAAGTTGGCCATCCTGCTGGCCATGCTCCCCACCGTGCTGAAGGAGGGGGCGACACCCCTCCTCTCCACCCTGGAGTTGGCCCCCGGCCTGTCCCTGGCCCTGCACGCCGATGCCCTGGGGATGCTGTTCGGCCTCTCCGCCTCGTTTCTGTGGGTACTGACCTCCTTCTACTCCATCGGATATATGCGGGGGCTGGGGGAGCACAAGCAGACCCGCTACTTCGCCAGTTTCGCCGTGTGCCTATCGGCCACGATGGGCATCGCCTTTGCGGGCAACCTGTTGACCCTCTTGGTGTTTTACGAGGTGTTGACCATCGCCACCTACCCCCTGGTGATTCACAAGGAGACGCCCGAGGCCATGGCGGCGGGGCGCAAGTACCTGGTCTATTTGCTGACGGCGGGGGTGGTGCTCCTACTGGGGGTGGCGTGGACGGTGGCCCTGGCAGGCACAGGCACCTTCACCCCTGGGGGCTTTCTGGAGGGGAAGGCATCGCCGACTGTGCTATTGGTGCTGTTCCTGCTGTTCTTCCTGGGGTTTGGGGTGAAGGCGGCGGTGATGCCCCTGCACAGTTGGCTCCCGGCGGCCATGGTGGCCCCCACGCCGGTGAGCGCCCTACTGCACGCTGTGGCAGTGGTGAAGGCGGGGGTGTTCGGCATTGCGCGGACGGTGGGGTTTGTGTTTGGCCCCCCAGTGGTGGAGGCCGTCGGGGCGGTGCCGGTGGCATCGGCCCTGGCGGGGGCGACGCTGGTAACGGCGTCGGTGCTAGCCCTGCGCCAGGACAGCATCAAGTTGCGGCTGGCTTACTCCACCGTGGGCCACCTCTCCTATGCGGTGCTGGGGTTAGTGCTCCTCGTCCCCAGCGGGTGGACCGGGGGCCTGTTTCATATGGTCAGCCATGCCGCGATGAAGATCACCCTCTTCTTTGTGGCGGGGGCGATTTATGTCAAGACCCACGTGGAGCGGGTGAGCGACCTGGACGGCCTGGGACGCCAGATGCCCTGGACGTTGGGGGCCTTCGCTGTGGCGTCGGTAGGCTTGGCAGGTTTGCCCCCCGTGGCGGGGTTCGTCAGTAAGTGGTTTCTGGCCCTGGGGACGCTGGACAGCGGATATGCTGTCTACCTGGCCCTGCTCATGGTGAGCGGGCTGTTGAATGCGGCGTACCTGTTCCCTATCCCGGTGCGGGGGTTCCTGCGTCCTGCGGGGCACTCGGCGCGGAGGGATGAGGCCAACCCCCTGTTGTTGGTGCCGGTGCTTTTGGCCTGTGCCTTGAGCGTCATCTTGGGGTTAGCCCCCAACATCCCCTTTCCCTTGTTCACCCTGGTGGAGCGAGCCACCACTGCCGTGCTGAACGGGGGTGGGCCGTGAGCCGATGGGCATCCCTGCTTGGAGTGGCTTTGGCTTTGGGGGTGGCGGTCGGGCTGGACCTGTGGGTGCGGGCGGGGAAATATGCGACGTGGTGGGGACGGATGCCGGGGGTTTATGCCCTGCTGGGCCTGTTCGGGAGCATCGGTATGGTCTGGTTGTGTAAGACGGTGGCCCACCGCTGGCTGGAGCGCCCCCTCTCCTACTACGGCGACGACAGGGAGGCTCACGAGGATGAGTAACCTCCCCCTGCCCGTCCTTTTCTATGGTGTCGCCCTGCTCCTGCCCGCCCTCCCTCGTCCCCTGCGGGCGTGGGCGTGTTTAGTGCCGCCGGCGGTGGCGTTAGCCGTTCTGGTGGCGTGGGAGCCGGGGCAAGTGCTCCTTTGGCGCTTCCTGACCCTCACTCTGGTGGTGCAGAGGGTAGATGGCCTGAGCCTGGCGTTCGGATATGTGTTCGCCCTGTTCGGTCTGCTGGCGGGTCTATATGCTTTACACCTGCGGGATACACCTCAGCAGGTGGCCAGCCTGGTGTATGTGGGGAGTGCCTTGGGAGCCGTGTTGGCGGGCGACCTGTTTACCCTGCTGGTGTTCTGGGAGGCGATGGCGTTGGCGTCCACCTATCTGATTTGGGCGCGGGGGACGCCCAGTGCCCGCCGTGCAGGGATGCGCTACCTGTTTGTCCACCTAGCCGGGGGGAGCCTGCTGATGGCCGGGGCTGTGCTCCACTGGCACGCTACCGGCTCCCTCTACTTCGGCCCCCTGGAGGGGGGCATAGGGGCGTGGTGCATCCTCCTGGCCTTTGCCATCAACGCCGCCATCCCGCCCTTGCACGCCTGGCTCCCCGACTCCTACCCCCAGGGGACGGTAACGGGGAGTGTGTTCCTGAGCGCTTTCACCACCAAGGCGGCGGTGTATGCGCTGGCGCGGGGCTTCGCTGGATGGGAGGTGCTGATATGGGTGGGGGCAGTGATGGCGGTGTATGGGGTGCTGTTCACCATCGTGGAGAACGACATACGGGGTATCCTGTCCTACCACATCGTGAGCCAGGTGGGGTATATGGTCGCCAGCGTGGGTGTGGGGGGCCCCAGCGGTGTCAACGGAGCCACAGCCCACGCTGTGGCCAATATCCTCTTTAAGGGCTTGCTGTTCATGGCGACGGGGGCGGTGGTGTATGCCACGGGCGCCAGCCGGTTGACCCAGGTGGGGGGGCTCCTGCGCCCTTTGCCGTGGGTGCTGGCGCTGTATATGGTGGGGGCCTGTTCCATCTCCGGGGTGCCCCTATTTAGTGGGTTCATCTCCAAATCCCTGGTCATCCACGCCGTTGAAAAAGCCCGCTACGACGCGGCGGCCTTGATGCTGTACCTGGCGGCCGTGGGAACCTTTTTGAGCATCGGGTTGAAACTGCCGTGGCTGGCGTGGTGGCGTCCCGCGCCCGGACCGGTGGAGGTGCGCCCCGTCCCGCCCAATATGTATGTGGGCATGGTGCTCGCCTCGGTAATCAACATCGTCGTGGGCATTTATCCCCAGGCGTTGTACGGGGTGCTACCCTTTGCTGTGGATTACCAGCCGTATACTCTCCCCCACCTGGTGGAGACGGTGCAGGTGTTGGGGTTCACGGCTGTAGGGTTTGGTCTGGTGCGGGGCCTCCTGAAGGCGACGCCGACCATTACTTTGGACACCGACTGGTTCTACCGCCGGCCGGGACGGGTGCTCTTTGACCTGATAGTGGATGGGGTGAATGGCCTGTTCGGGGGGGTAGAGCGGGTAACCCTGCGGGGAGTAGGGGCCCTTGTGCAAGCCAGCCGCAATCCCATCGGCACACTGGTGCGCGCCGCAGAGGTTCTCCGCCCGCGGGGGCGTTTAGCGCAAGGGGCTTCTAACCCTTCGGAGCCTTCCGCCTACGACCCAGACCGCTATCGCCTGCCCATAGGGGTGCTGGGCCTGCTGCTTCTGGCCCTGTTTGTGGCGGTGATGGTGTGGCTGTGGTGGATGGGGTAGGCCGTCCACCCGCGGAGCGCGGTGGAGGGAGAAGGCAGATTATAATAGGGTCAGCAGTGCCACGCGGGCGGGGGGTAACCCCCCGCACTGCAGGGAACACCGAGGATGCAGACACGGCGTCGGCGTGAAGGAACACGCACCAGCGTTTTCGGCTCGCCCGGGCGCTTCGGGCACGACTCCACGCCTTTCTACGCCAGTCGGCTGTATGAGGGGTTGCCACAGGAGCGCCGAGTGGCTTATCAGGAGAATCCCCTCCCCACCGAAGCGGTAAACCGTATCTTCTGTAAGTCCAGCGAGAGCATGGAGGAACTCCCCGATTGCAGTGTCCACCTCATGGTTACTTCGCCACCCTACAATGTGGGCAAAGAGTACGATGAGGACTTGACCCTAGACGAGTATCGGGCCTTCCTGCGCCGGGTGATGCGGGAGGTTTACCGGGTGTTGGTGCCAGGGGGCCGTGTCTGCTTCAATATCGCCAACCTGGGCCGCCGCCCCTACTTACCGCTCCACGCATTCCTCATCCAAGACTTCCTGGATCTGGGCTTTTTGATGCGGGGGGAAATCATTTGGGATAAAGCCAGCAGTGCTAGTCCCTCCACGGCCTGGGGCAGTTGGCAATCGCCGGCGAACCCCACTCTGCGTGATACCCACGAATACATCCTGGTGTTCTCCAAAGAGACCTTCACACGCCCTCGCCCCTCGGGGCGGGAGCCGACCTTGACCCCCCAGGAGTTCCTGGAGTTCACCAAGAGCGTGTGGCGCTTCCCCGCGGAACCAGCCACCAAAGTGGGGCATCCCGCTCCCTTCCCCGTAGAACTCCCCTACCGGTGCATTCAACTGTATACCTACTCGGGGGAAGTGGTGTTAGACCCCTTCATGGGGAGTGGGAGCACCGCCTTGGCAGCGTTGAAAACAGGACGGATGTATGTGGGCTACGAAGTCAACCCTGAATATTGCCACCTGGCCCTCAACCGTATCAGTGCCTGCAAGGTGGCCTTGCCCGGCCTCCTCACCACTGGTCAAAACGCATGAATCCCACCGTTCTCGCCTTTTTGCAAGACCCTCAAAAAGTCTCGATCATCCGCAACAAGTTACCTCTAGCCTTTGAAATCTGCGACAGCCGCTTGCCGGGGAACCCCGCGGTGGGCATCTTGCGGGAGCACGTGGTAGTGGCTCTGTTCATCGCCTTCCTGGGTGAAGACCGCGTCAAAAAGGCCACCTCAGGTGTCGCACCTGATGTAGACTGTTATGTGGACGGATTGCCCCTGTCCATTAAGACGATTACTGGAAGCGGGGAAGTCCGTTCCAAATGGACGACCACACCTGGGAAAGTGGAGGAGTTCCTGACCATCTTCCATCCCACCGCTGATATCTTACTCTTCCAAATACGCTGGAATGCTGAGGGTGCTATATACTTTATCCCTATAGAAGCCCAAAAAGATATTTTCCATCGCCTGCAAGAGCGTTATTTCACCTACCGAGGTGAAACAAACACCCGTGGTGTGAGTTTTTCTCGGGAGGCCGTGAGCGAGTTTATAGGTCATCCTCAAACCTTTTCTCTCCCTATTTTCTGGCACCGTTCCGGCTCTGTCCAGAATCCCTACCAGGAATGGGTGCGTTTCTGGCGCAACCCGTAAGGTGAGGTGCCCATGCCCGTGCCCCGTGAAGTGCTAGAGGAGATCGCCCTCACACCCGACGAGTATGCCCTTATCTGCCGCGGTTTAGGGCGGGAGCCGAACCCCCTGGAACTGGGCATGTTCGCCGCCCTCTGGTCGGAGCACTGCGGCTACAAGCACTCCAAAAACCTCCTCAAGCGCCTCCCCTCGGCTTCCCCCCGCCTTTTGGTGCGCCCCGGCGAGGAGAACGCCGGCGTGGTGGACATCGGCCACGGCTGGGCCATCGCCATGAAGATTGAATCCCACAACCACCCCTCGGCGGTGGAGCCTTTCCAGGGGGCCGCCACCGGCGTGGGGGGCATCGTGCGGGACATCCTCACCATGGGCGCACGCCCCATCGCCCTGCTCAACTCCCTGCGCTTCGGCCCTCTGTCCGATCCCCGCTCCCGCTACCTCTACCGCGGCGTGGTGGGGGGCATCTCCTGGTATGGCAACTGCATCGGCGTCCCCGATGTGGGGGGCGAGGTGTTCTTCTCCCCCGCCTACGCCAAAAACCCCCTGGTGAACGCCATGTGCGTGGGCCTCCTGCGGGCCGACCGCCTGGTACGGGCACGGGCCAGCGAGCCGGGCAGTTTCCTGATGCTGGTAGGGGCCGATACGGGACGCGACGGCATCCACGGGGCCTCGGCCCTGGCGTCCCGCACTTTCACCGGCGAGCGGGAACTGCGCCCCACCGTCCAGGTGGGTAACCCCTTCCTGGAGAAGGTGCTCATTGAGGCTTGCCTGGAAGCCCTGGAGCGCTGTTGGGATGGCATCGTGGGGATGCAGGACCTGGGAGCCGCAGGCCTCACCAGCGCCACCGTGGAGAGCGCCGGGCGCGGCGGATGCGGGGTGCGTGTGGACGTCTCCCGCGTCCCCCGCCGCGAACAGGGGATGACACCCTACGAGGTCATGCTCTCCGAATCCCAGGAGCGCATGCTGGTCATCGTCCGCCGAGGGTGGGAAGAACGCCTCACAACCGTCTTCGCCAAGTGGGACCTGACCTCGGCCATCGTGGGGGAGGTAACGGACGATGGCCTGGTGCGTGTCTACGACGGCTCCCACCTGGAGGGGGTGGTGCCCATCCGTCTGCTGGTGGACGCCCCCCGCTACGACCTCCACCCCCAAAAACCGGAGTGGCTCACCGCCCTGCAACGGGAAGACCTCTCGGCCCTCCCCGAACCGCCCCTTTCCCCCACCCAGGCACTCCTGCGCCTGTTGGCTTCCCCTAACATCGCCAGCCGCGAGCCTATTTATCGCCAGTATGACCACCAGGTGCTTATCAACACCGTTGTCCCCCCGGGGGCGGCCGACGCGGCGGTGCTCCGCATTAAGGGCACCCCCACCCGTATCGCCCTGGCCTGCGACGGCAACGGCCGCTTGACCTTCCTGGACCCCCGGGCCGGGGGGGCCATTTCTGTTGCCGAGGCGTGCCGCAACCTGGCATGCGTGGGCGCCGAGCCCGTCGCCCTCACCGATGGCCTCAACTTCGGCGACCCCGAACGTCCCGTGGTGGCCTACCAGATGGAGGAGTGTATCACCGGCATGGCCGAGGCCTGCCGTGCCCTGGGCGTGCCCATCATCAGCGGGAATGTGAGCCTCTATAACGAGACCGACAGCCAGCCCATTTACCCCACGGCGATGGTGGGGGCACTGGGGCTTCTGGAACGCCACACCACCGCCGCCTTCCGCCACGAGGGGGATGTGGTATTCCTGTTGGGAGCCGACGCCATACGGGGAGACCCCTCCACCCTGGCGGGCAGCGAGTTCCTTGAGGTGGTCTACGGCAAGGTGGCCGGCCGCCCCACCATTGACCTTAACCTAGAGGCCCGTGTGCAGCGCCTGTGCCGTCGGGCTGTGGGGCTGGGCCTCCTCTCCTCCGCCCACGACTGCTCCGAAGGGGGACTGGCAGTGGCCCTGGCGGAATGCGCTATCCTGGGGGAGAAGGGCTTCCGCGGGAGTTTCCCAATCCAGGGGCATTGGGCACCCGCTCTGTTCGGAGAAGCCCAAAGCCGTATCGTCGTCTCCCTGGCCGAGGCCCAGGTGCCTGCCCTCCTGGGGCTGGCCCAGGAGGAGGGGGTGCCCCTCCTGCGCTTGGGACAGGTGGGGGGCGATCGATTTATGATCCCCCCCCTGATAGATGTGCCCCTGGATGTCCTGCAGCGCGCCTGGCGGAGTGGGCTGGAGGTGCCCTAGACCATTCTCCCGGGGGAGGCCTATGACCCGAAAGGCCAGTGGCTCCCTTCCACGGCCCCTACGCCTGACCCTGTGGACGGTAGGCGTGGCAGGCTCCATGGCCCTGGGGGCTTTCCTGCTCACCCTGGCCCTGCGGGAGGTCCAGACTGCTCAGGTGGCCGCCGTGTTCGGACGGGCCTCGGTGCCTCTCCTGTTAGCTGGGCTAGGGGTATTTATGCTCGCCTCTTTGGCGCGGGGCCTGCGCTGGTGGGTTCTGTTCGTGGGGGTGCGCGTCTCGCTGATGCGCCTGCTACTGGTGGAGCACACCGCTCTGGGCGTGAACAACGCCACCCCCCTCCCTCTCCTGGACGAGCCGGTGCGTGTGGGCTTGTTAGCCCTGCACGGCGTCCCCACGGGGATGGTGCTGGCCACTATGGCCACTCAGCGCACCTTTGAGTTCGGGGCACAAGCCCTTCTCGCCAGTGTGGGGGTGCTGTTCCTGCCGCCCCTGCGTCCCTTGGCCCCCTACATCTGGGGGGGCGTTATCGTCGCCCTAGCGGCGGTGTGTGCCCTTTTCCTAGTGGGGCCGCGGGTGATGCGCATCCCCGGTTTGGGGCAAGTCTCCCCCGTGCGGGACTTCAGCCGAACTGTGCTCCTATTACGCAACCGTCCTGTGCGGGTATTGGTAGCCTTTATCCTCACCCTTGCCTATGCCCTGGGCATCGGGATGAGCGGATGGTTGGTGGCGCAAGCCTTTGCCCTTCCCATCCCCCTACTGGGGATGGTCTTCCTCACCCTTCTGACCCTTTTTGTGGCCGATTGGATCCCTGGCCTCCCCGCCTCGGTGGGCACCTTTGAGTTCATCGCTGTAACCCTGCTGGATTTGTGGGGTGTGGAGCGGGCCTCCGCCTTTAGTTTTGCCATCCTCCTCCACGCCTTATTGTTTTTGCCTCCCACCCTCGTGGCAGGTGTGTACCTGCCTGTGGCAGGGTATCGTTCTGTGCGAGCGGTGCTGGGCCTCTTGCGGACGCGCCCCAGCCTTACACCCCCACCCTCTGCGCCGGTGGATGCTATCTTGCGGAAACAGTGATCACCTTACCCTTTCCCCGCTGTCTGCGCTATCTTGAGCGCAGAACACACTGATAAGTGGGAGGTGCGCCTATGCCTGGCCCCTTGGAGGGCATCCGTGTGGTGGAAGTGGCCAACTGGGTGGCCGGCCCCGCCACGTGCGCCATCTTGGCTGAACTGGGGGCCGAGGTCATCAAGGTGGAACATCCCGAGACGGGCGACCCGATGCGCAGTGTAACCACCACGCCCCTGGGCGTTATGCCCTACACCTCCGGCGTCAACGTCGCCGTTGAGGAAGACAACCGGGGCAAGAAGAGCATCGCCGTCAACCTGGAGCACCCTGAGGGGCAAGAAATCCTCCACAAACTCACCGCCCACGCCGATGTGTTCGTAACCAACCTTATCCCCCGTCGGCAGGAGCGCTATCGCCTGCGGTACGAAGATCTGTCCGCTCTCAATCCTCGCCTGATCTATGTCTCCCTCACCGGCTACGGACAGGAGGGGCCCGAAAAGGACCGCCCCGGCTTCGACTACGCCGCTTTTTGGGCCCGCTCGGGCATTATGGGCACCATCGGCGAACCCCAGTGGACGCCCGTCAACCAGCGCCCCGGCATGGGCGACCACACCACAGCCCTAGCCATGGCCGCCGCAGTGGGCTTCGCCCTGTTTGAGCGGGAGCGGTCGGGCAAGGGCCAGCGGGTGGACTGTGCCCTGCTGCACACCGGCCTGTGGGTGCTGGGCATGGATGTGGTGGCCGCCTTCTATCACAAGTGCGCCGTGCGCAAAATGGCCCGCACCGAGGTAACCAACCCCCTCTTCAACTACTATCAGGCGGCCGATGGGAAATGGATTCAACTGGTGATGATCGAGTCGGACCGCTTCTGGCCCAACTTCTGCCGGGCCATGCGCTTGGAGCACCTGCGCCATGACCCCCGCTTCGCCACCCACGCCGCCCGCCGCCAGAACTGCCGCGACCTGATTCGCATCCTGGACGAGCGCTTCGCCACTTTGCCCCGCCACGAGTGGGCACAACGCTTGGATGCCGAGGGGTGCATCTGGGCTCCTGTGCAAACCTTGGACGAGGTCATCAACGACCCCCAGGTGCACGCCAACGGCTATGTGGCCACCCTGCGCCACACCAGCGGGGAGGAGTTCCAGGTGGTGCGGGCGCCTATGAAGTTCCGCCGCACGCCCGGGACCATCCCAGGCCCCGCACCCGACCTGGGCCAACACACCGAGGACGTTCTCCACGCCCTGGGCTACACTTGGGATGATATCCTGCGCCTCAAGGAGCGGGGCACCATCCGCTAGGAGGGGTTATGCCCACAGCAGTGAGCTTGGCCGTTATTGGGGGGAGCGGGCTTTACCAGATGGAAGGTCTGCGGGTGCTGGAGGAGGTGAAACCCACCACCCCCTTCGGCGACCCCAGCGATGCCATCCTCATCGGGGAGCTGGAGGGGGTGCGCGTAGCCTTCCTTCCCCGGCACGGGCGGGGGCATCGCCTCTCCCCCTCGGCTTTGCCCGTACGGGCCAACCTCTTCGCCCTGAAGACCCTGGGGGTGGAGCGCCTTCTCAGCATCAGCGCCGTAGGGAGTCTGCGGGAGAACATCCGCCCCCTCGACCTAGTGGTGCCCGACCAGGTGCTCGACCGCACCCAGGGGCGCCCCTCCACCTTTTTTGACGGGGGACCAGTGGTGCACATCGCCTTTGCCGACCCCTTCTGCCCCGTTTTATCCCAGGTTGTGGCCCAGGGGGCCCAGGCCACCGGCGCCCGCGTGCACCGTGGGGGCACCTACCTGTGCATTGAAGGCCCCGCCTTCTCCACAAAGGCCGAGAGCCACCTCTACCGCTCCTGGGGAGCCGATATCATCGGCATGACCGCCCTGCCCGAGGCCAAACTGGCTCGGGAGGCGGAGATGTGCTATGCCATTCTCGCGATAGTAACCGACTACGATGTATGGCACCCCACCCACGCCCAAGTGTCGGTGGAGGTGGTGGTGCAGAACCTGCGTAAGGGGACAGCCACCGCCCAGTCCGCCCTGCGACGCATCCTCCCCGCCATCCCACAGGAGCGGGCATGCCCTTGCGCCAGCGCCCTCCAGAACGCCATCGTTACCGACCCCCGCTTCATCCCTGTTGAGGTGCGGCGGCGTTTGGCACCCCTGATTGGCAAATATCTTCCCCCCTAACCCTTCCGGCGGAGCGGCCATTCCCCCCCGTCTGGTATCATAGACAACTGGGCGCTGGCCCCACCGCACCACAGGGAGGTAAGGAGTCCATGGTCCGACGCGACCCCGGCGAGCCCTTCGCCCGCATCAGCGTGGACGAGGCCTACCAGATGCTCCAGAGAGAGCGGGAGAATGTGGCCATCATTGATGTGCGCACCCCCGAAGAATACCAGAAGGGGCACGTTAAAGGGGCCCATTTTTTGCCTGTGGACCAGATCCTGGAGCGGATTCACGAACTGCCCAAGGGCAAAAAACTCCTCTTCATCTGTCAAGCGGGCCAGCGCAGCGCCCTGGCCGCCGAGATGGCGGCGGCTATGGGCGTGGATCCCGACCTCCTCTACAACATCGAAGACGGCACTCCCGCCTGGATAGAGCGCAACTACCCCACCAGTTACGGCAACGACCCCTAACGGGCCCCTATGCCTCCCTGCGCTTTCCTCCTCACGGGTCGCCCTGGCGTCGGAAAGACCACCCTCCTTCGCCTCGCCCTGCAGCGCTGTCCTGTGCAGGCGGCAGGCTTCTACACTGAGGAGGTGCGCCACAAGGGTGTGCGCATCGGGTTTGACCTGGTAACTTTGGACGGCCAGCGCGTCCCCCTGGCACGGGAGGGGCTGGTGTCCCCCTGGCGGGTGGGGCGCTACGGGGTGGACAGGGACGCCCTCCACCACATCGGCGTGGCGGCGGTGCGCAAGGCCCTCCAGCACCGCATCCTGGCCGTGGTGGACGAAATCGGCCGCATGGAACTGTGCTCCCCCCATTTCGTCCAAGCGATTGACGAGGTGCTGCACACTGGCATCCCCCTCTTGGGGACGATTATGCTGAAACCCCATCCTGTCGCCGATAGGGTAAAATCCATGCCAGGGGTGCGAGTGGTGGAGGTGCTCCCCCCCCAGCGGGAGGCGGTGCTGAAGCAGACGGTGGAATGGCTGACCGCGTGCGGCACCTTTGCCGAGGGGGCGCACGCGGGCACACAAAGACACCCCTGCACGACGCTTCATACCATGTAACTCACGGAAGGAGAAAAGATGCCATACCTGCGCAAAAAGCGTGCCCAAGCCAAGCATCGGAAAAAAGAGCAGAAGCGGTGGCTGCGCCGCCGGCTGGCCCGCCTGCTGTTACGGGGAGAACTGTCTTTGGAGCAGGTGCGGGCCCAGGCTGGGGAGGCTTTCCCCGCCGTGCTGAAGGCAGCTGTGGAGTTGAGCGCCCAGGAGCCCCCCGCCACACCCGCCATCGCTACGGCCATCACCCGCAGCCTGTCGGCGCTCACACCTCCCGGGGCCAAACCCCTCACCCTTGTCGCCCCTCGGCCCGCTCCCGCCCCGGCCCGTTCTGTCCCGGCGGGAGGCCCGCGTCTGCCCCGTCCGCCTCGGGCGGGCGTCCCCCGCCCCACCCGTCCCCCTCGGCCCCCCACCACACAACCCCAGCCCCCGGGTGGTGGAACACCCCCATCCTCGCCCCCTCCTGCGGGGTCATCCTCCTAGGAGCCTCCCGTGGCACACCCCGCCCTGGTGCGTGACCTCCTCCGTCCCGAGGCCTACCCCTCCGAGGAGCGTCCCCAGGCGGTGCAGTTGGTGGAGACCCACATCTCCTGGCTCTTTCTTACCGGCCGTTATGTCTACAAGGTCAAAAAGCCGGTGGACTTCGGCTTTCTGGACTTCACCACCCTGGAGAAACGCCGCCACTTCTGCCACGAGGAGGTGCGTCTCAACCGGCGCCTCTCCCCCTCTGTTTATCTGGGGGTGGTGGAGGTGTATTGGGACGGCCTCCACCACTCCTTCGTCGGGCCGGGGGAAGTGGTGGACTACGCCGTCAAAATGGTGCACCTGCCCCGGGAGCGCACCCTGTCCGCCCTGCTTCAAACCCACCAGGTGAGCGCCGCCCAGATACGTGCCGTCGCCCGCCGCATCGCCCAGTTTCACGCCACCGCCGACACCAACCCTGCCATCACCCAGATGGGGGGCCTGGACACCGTGCGCCACAACATCCAGGAGAACTTCATCCAGACCGAGCGCTACCAGGGGAGGAGCATCTCGCCCCAGACTTATGACCTCCTGCGCGCCTACAGTGAGGCCTTTATGGAGGTGCACGCCCCCCTGTTCGCCCAGCGCCAGGCTCAGGGGCGCATCCGCGACGGGCACGGCGACCTCCACACCGGCCAAATCTACCTCCTGGACGCCGACATCCTGTTCCTGGACTGCATTGAGTTCAACGAGCGCTTCCGCTGGGCCGATGTGTGCGCCGATGTGGCCTTCTTGGCCATGGACCTGGATTACCACGCTCGCCCCGACCTGTCCCAGGCCTTGGTGGATGAATATGTGCGCATCTCGGGCGATACGGGGCTTCTGGCGTTGTTGAACTTCTACAAGACCTACCGCGCCTATGTGCGGGGCAAGGTGGAGAGCTTTCGCCTGGACGAGGAGGGCCTTTCGGCCGAGGAGCGCCAAACCATCCTCCAGCGGGCACAACGCTACTTCGCCCTGGCCGAAGGCTATGGGCGGGTGCTGCAGGGCCCGGCGCTTATTCTGGTGGTGGGCCTTATCGGCACGGGGAAGAGCACCCTGGCCCGCAACCTGGCCTCCCTGCTGGGCGGGGAGGTCATCTCCTCCGATGTGGTGCGGAAGACGCTCGCGGGCCTTGCACCCACCGACCGCCGATGGGAGCCCTGGGGACAGGGCATCTACAGCCCCACAATGGACCTCCGCACCTACCAGGCCATGCTCGAGCAGGCGGACGCCCTGCTAGCCCAGGGGAAGGTGGTCATCCTGGATGCCTCCTTCCGCTCTGCGGCACGGCGGCAGGAGGCGATAGCCCTAGCACGCCGAAGGGGGATCCCCTACTTCGTCGTAGAGGCGTATGCCCCCGAGGAGGTGGTGCGGGAACGCCTCCTGCGCCGCCAAGAGCATCCCCACGGCCCCAGCGATGGCCGCCTGGAGTTGCTCCCCGCCTTTCGGGAGCACTTTGACCCGCTCACCGACATCCCGACGGAGCATCTGGTGCGGGTGAACACCTCCGGCCCCCCTCGGGAGTCGGCCTATCAGGCATTGAAGGGGCTCCTGCGCCTCGTGTTGGCCCAATCGCCGAGCCCCTCCACCCACCCCCTTGAGGCGCGGCCCCGTTTCTAACGCCAGCGCCCCTTAGGGAGAACCCTTCAGCAGAGGCTCCAGGACCTGCAGCAAGTCCTTTTCCCCCATGGGCCCTACGAACTTCTTCACCACGGTGCCCTGGGCATCCACGATGTACTTTTCGGGGATACCCGTAACGCCCAGTTCCAGGGCGATGCGCCCATGTGTGTCCATGCCGCTGGGGTAGGGCACCTGGAAACGCTCCAGGAAGGCACGGGCATCCTCCTCCCGGTCCCACACATTGACCCCGATGAACTCCACGGGCATACCCTGGGCACGCAGATCCCGATAGGCCTGTGCCAAAGCAGGGGCCTCTGCACGGCACGGCGCACACCACGACGCCCAAAAGTCCATCATCACCACCCGCCCTCGCAGGTCGGACAGGCGCACCACCCGACCGTCAAAGGTAACAAGGGCCACGTCGGGCACGGGGCGCGGGCGGATAACCACCTCCCCCAGGGTGGCACGCACCGCCACCTGGGCGGGCGCTCCGCCACTGCGCCCCAATCCCCATGCCAACACCCCCACCAATGCTAGAAAGGGTATGAGAAGCCCCACCGCCAGCATCCAGCGCCGACGCATGGCTAGCCCTCCCCTGCCGGGGACTGGGGCGAGCGGCGCACTGCCCACACCAACACCCCCAGCAACACCGCCCCCAGCACACCCCCAGGCACCACCACCACCCACGGGGGGCGGCTCACCGTGTCCACCACCGCCAGGAACCACGGGGGCTGAGGCAATCCCACAAGACGGAAGGACACCACCTCCCCTGCGGGCACCCCTCGCGCCTCCAGCAGGCGATACACCCGCCCCCCAACCGTCGCAGGCTCCAGCCCCTGCAGGTGGGGGCTTTCCACCTGGGCCAAATCCTCAGGAAGCATAAGGCGCACCACCCCCGCCCCCAGGGGCACGGGGAGCGTGAAGTCCAGGGCATCACCCCGATACACCACCCGATAGGTGTACAGCACCTCATAGCGCCCGGGAGGCACCGCCGAGGTCAAGGCGAACCCTTGTTCCCCCTGCACCACCTCCCCCCCAGGAGGCAAAGTGGCTGCCACATCCAAATTCTGTGCCTCCGCCGGCAGGCCGAACCGTAAAACCCCCCTCGGCAACCTTTGCATATCGGGCACCGCTGTGCGGTCAGTGGAGTTCTCCACCTGCACAGCGTGCAGGAACTCCAGCACCCGCCGGCGGGCGTCGGCACCCGTCGCCACCAGAGTCATGGAGGGCACACGCACCCCCTCCACCCCGGAAGTTTTTTCATAAATGGGTAGGGGGATGGGCTGCTCCCAAGCCTGCGCCCCCTGCGCCACAGCGCTGTAGACAACCCCCTGGTAAGAGGTGCTCACCAGGTAGGCCAAATCACGCCCCTGGGGAACCCCCTCAAAACGGAAGGCCCCGTCGGCACCCGCCGTCGCCGTGCGCATATCCACTAAGGTGCGCTGGCGCACCACCTCTAAGGTAACCGGCAAGTCGGGCGGAACGGTTCCCCCCGCCGTGCCGTTGATGATGCGGCCCTCCACCACACCACCCTCCTGGGCACGCAACACCCAGGGCCAGAGGCACACCATCCCCACCAGGAACACCAGAACAACCCACCCTTTCACGGCTCGGGGCCCCTTTCGCCAGAGGAGGAGACCGACGGGGCGACGGGGAATGCTGGGGGCACCCCCTGACCCTCCCGCACAGCCTTGAGCACGCGCGCCGCCTCCGTGCGCAGGGCCTGGTAGCGCTCCTGCGCCTCCTGCGGGGGGATGCGCCCCAAATCCGCATCCAATCGCAACGCCACCATCTCGTCTAGTAAAGCGTTCCATCTGTCCTCCAACTCCCCCCCACCCGGCGAAGATGCCCCGCGCGTGCGCGTCCCCCGTCCCCGCACAAAAGGCCACAGCACCACCCCCACGCTTATACCCACCAGCAGAAGCCCGATCAGAAAAACCACACCGTCCCCCTACGGGCGCACGGGTTGAGGTACAGCCCCCTCATAGCCCGGCGCAGTGGCCAGCGCCGCCCGCCTCTGGGGCCACAGGGACACCACCACCCCCAACACCGCCAGCGGCCCCGCCCCAAACCACATCCACCACACCATCGGGTTGACCATCACGCGGAACAGCACGCTTCCATCCTCGAGAAACTCGCTGGCGATCATGTACAGATCCTCGGCAGGCGTGGAGCGGATGGCGGCACGGGTCGCCACCACTGGCCCGATGGGCGAAGTGGGGAAGAAAGCCGTCCACGGCGTATAGAGGCCCTCCAGCCTCCCGTCACGGTAAACGGCTAGTGTCGCCAACTGCTCCTCCCGGTCGCCCCGCACCTGCACGCGAGAGGCAAGGAACTGGACCGTCCACCCGTTTACCGTTACCTGTTCCCCCGGGCGGAGCACCACATCCCGCTGAACGCCGTAAAAGGTAGACGCCGTGACCCCCAGCCCCAGCACCACGATGCCCAGATGCACCACATACCCTCCGTAGCGGGGGCGATTACTTACCAGCAGGCGCAGAAAAGCCGTCAGCCACCCCTCGCCCCTCCGGTGACGCACCCACGTTCCGTGCACCCACTCTTTAAGGATGGCCGCCGCTACCATCCCCAAGATGGCGAACGAGACCACCGCATAGGGCTTGCGGATTCCCACAGCCAGCAAAACGGCTACTATGACCAACGCCGTACCCCCTGGCACCAGGAAAGCCTCCCGCACCGAGGCCAAAGTCGCCCTCCGCCACGGCAGCAAGGGCCCTAATGCCATAAGGAACAGCAGCGCCAAAAACAGCGGGCCGTTGATGCGGTTATAAAAGGGCGCCCGCACCGTAACTGCCTCGCCGAAAAACACCTGGGAGATGAGAGGGTAAATTTCCCCCCACAGGGTCGTGAAGGTGATGGCCAACAGCACCAGATTGTTATACAGAAACGCCGCCTCCCGCGACCAGGAGGACTCCAGCCCCCCCGCGCTCTTCAAAGAAGGGGCTCGCCACATCAGAACCAGCACGGCGCTCACCACCACCACACCCATAAAGGCCAAGAACACCCACCCCATCGTAGACTGGGCGAAGGAGTGCACCGACGGCACCGGCCCCCCCCGGTTCATGAACATCCCGAACAGGGCCAACCCCATGGCCAAAATGATCAGCGCATAGTTCCAGGTGCGGAACAGACCCCGCCGCACCTCCACCATAGCCGAGTGGATGAAGGCGGTCATGGCGAACCAGGGCATAATCCCCGCGTTCTCCACCGGGTCCCACGCCCAGTAGCCTCCCCAGCCCAGGATGGTATAGGCCCACCACGCCCCGAACAGGTTGCCCATGCTGAGCAGGAGCCACGCCACCAGCCCCCAGGGACGCCCCGCATCCAACCAGGCCGAGCCCTTGTGCCCCGCCAGCAAAGCCCCCATCCCAAAGGAGAAGGGCACTGCCACCGACACCAGCCCCGTCATCATCGTGGGGGGATGAATGAACATCCCGTAGTGAATCAACAGGGGGTTGATGCCCCGCCCATCGGGAGGGGTGAAGGGCAGACGGGCGAAGGGGTTGGCCAACGCCAGGGTTACGGCCAACAGGAATACGGTGAACAGTCCCAGCACGCCCGCCGTATAGGGCAGGAAAGGTTGGGTGCGGCGGGGGGCAAAGCGTATTGCCAGGGCACCCAGCACCGCCATCGCAAAGGCCAGGAACAGCAACGACCCCTGGTTGCCTGCGTAGAAGGCCACCCACGTCAAGTGCCAATCCAAGGCGCGGTTGCTGTTCTCAAAGACATACCGCACCGAGAAATCCCGCCCCAGGAAGGCCCCGATCAGCCCTGCGATGGAGACAGCCAACATCACGGGGACGAGGTAAAGGGCCCAGCGGGCGCTCTCCACAAGGAGGGGGCGCTGTCGCCACGCCCCCAGGAACGACCCCACCGCCCCATACCCCGCCAAAGCCAAAGCCAGCACCATCGCCACAAGACCACTATCGGCTGCCATAGGTTCCCCCTACGGGCTTGCGCGCCCCCCCGACGGACGACGCTGGGCTAACCGCTCCTGCACAGCCTCGTCCACAGCCTTCAGATACGGCTCCAGGTCGTCCATAGGCGGCGGGGCAGAAGGGCGGGGGGCCATCATCCCCCGCGTTGCCCACCACAGCAGGAGCACCGCCACGACCACTCCGGCGGGGGGCACCAGCCACACCAGCCAATGGCCCCCCTGGGCGGGAGGAGCCGCCAACACCCCCGGCCCGAACCGCTCCACAAAGTACTGCAGGATTTCCTGCTCTGTCCTGCCCTGGGCCAGCATCTCCCGCACTGCCTCCCGCATCTCCTTGGCCTGCTGGGCGCGGGACTGGTCTATCGTCTCCCCCGGGCAGACGGGGCAGATGAGTTGGCGGTCAAGGGCCTGAGCGCGCTCCTCCAAAGACGCCGGGCCGGGCGCACACGCCCCAATACCCGCCACCACGATGCCCAGCGCCAGCACTCTCCCCAGCCACCGTAAAAACCCCAAACCCACACGGCACCTCCATACATAGGTTACCACACGGCATCTCCCCCCCTTGTGAAAGATTTCCCGACCAAAGGTAAGATAGAGAGAAGGAGGAGTGTATGCTCTACCGTTGGGGTCTGCTGATGGTACGCTGGCGGTGGGTGGTGCTGGGGGTGTGGGTGATACTTCTGGCGCTGGCTCTGCCCCTGGCGCCTCGAGCGGGGGAATATCTCAAGTCGGGCTTCGGGCGGGCCGATGTGGAATCCGAACGCGCCCTGACCCTCCTCAAGGAGCGTTTCGGCCTTGCCGAAGCGACCATCACCTTTGTGTTCCAGCATCCCACCCTGCGGGCCACCGATCCCGCCTTCATCGCCCTGGAAGAGCAGGCATTAGCGCCCCTACGGTCCCACCCCGCCGTGCGGGACATCATTACCCACTATGGAAGCCTCAACCCCCGCATGGTCTCGGCCGATGGCGACACGGCCTACGCCCTGGTGTTCCTACGGGGGAGCATCGACGACGCCATGGACATCTACGAGGATCTGCGGCGCTTGGTGGCTACACCCCCAGAGATGCAGATGTGGGCCACAGGGGGCATCCCTATCTTCTCGGAGGTGCAACACATCGCCGAGCGCGACCTACGCCGTGCCGAGGTGATTACCCTCCCCATAGTGTTGGTGGCGTTGGTGCTTGTGTTTGGAGGGCTGGTAGCGGCGGCGGTGCCCCTCATTGTAGGGGCAGCAGGTGTGGCGGTAACCCTAGCCCTTATTGCCCTCCTCTCCCGCACCACGGATATATCTATCTTCGCCCTGAACATCGCCACCGTGCTGGGTCTGGGGATGGCTGTGGACTACGCATTGTTGGTGGTGAGCCGTTTTCGGGAGGAGTTGCGCCAGCACCCGCGGGACGAAGCGGTAGCCATCGCCGTGGATCGGGCCGGGCGAGCCCTCGCCTTTTCGGGCCTTACCACCATTCTGGGTCTCTCGGGTCTCCTGCTGTTCCAATATATGATGCTCCGCTCCATCGGCGTGGGGGGCATTCTGGTAGTGGCCTTTAGCATGGTGGCGGCCTTGACAGCCCTCCCCGCTCTTTTAGCGGTATTGGGGGCGCGGGTCAATGCCCTATCCATCCTCCCCATGCGCGAGGTACAGGAGACCTGGTGGCGGCGCATCGCCCTGGCGGTGATGCGTCGGCCGTGGGTGGTCATCGCCGTCGTGCTAGGCGTGCTTCTGCTGATGGGGAGCCCCTTCCTGCGGGTGCGCATCGGGGCCCTGTGGTCGTCCATCCTCCCCCCGGGGGCAGAAGCGCGCCAGGGTTGGGAAGTGCTGGCACAGGAGTTTGGCGAAGGGGAACTGGCTCCCATCCTGGTCACGGTGCAAGACCCCCAGGGCATCTTGCGCCCCGAGGCGGTGCAGAGGCTCTACACCTTCGCCCAGAGTTTGGCCCAAGACCCCCGTGTAGGGCGGGTGGAGAGCATCGTCACCCTGGATCCCCGCCTGACGGCCGAGCAGTATGCGGCCCTGTATGCCCATCCGACCGAGATCCCCGACCCCGCCTTGCGCTCTGCTGTGGAGACCCTCGCCCGCCCCGATGTTACCTACATGCGTGTGTATAGTAAGCACCCCCCGCTGTCGGAGGAGAGCAAGGCGTTAGTGCGTTCTATCCGTCAGCAGGGGGCGACCACGGGGTTCACGGTAATGGTAACGGGTGCCACCGCCGACATTATGGACGCCGTCGACCTGATGTACGGGCAGTTCCCGTGGGTGGTGGTCTATGTGGCGGGTGCCATTTACCTGTCGTTGCTGGTGCTGTTCCGTTCTGTGGTATTGCCCCTGAAGGCGGTCATGCTGAACACCCTCAGCATTTTGGCCAGTTATGGAGCCTTGGTGTTCATCTTCCAGGAGGGCAACTTCAGCGGGCTTTTGCGCTTTGAGGCGGAGGGCTACACGGAGGCTACGATCCCCATCCTTCTCTTTTGTGTCCTGTTCGGACTGAGCATGGACTATGAGGTGTTCATGCTGGCCCGCATCAAGGAGGAGTATGACGCCACCCGGGACAACACGCGGAGCGTGGCTCTGGGCTTGGAGAAGACGGGGCGCATCGTCACCAGCGCCGCCTTCATCCTGTTTGTGGTGTGCGCCTCCTTTGTGATCGGGGACATCGTGCTCATCAAGGCGTTAGGGGTGGGGGTGGCCCTGGCCGTGCTGTTGGACGCCACAGTGGTGCGGGCCTTGCTGGTACCGGCGACCATGCGTGTGCTGGGGGACTGGAACTGGTGGGCGCCAGGATGGCTGCGGGGACAACCGGTGAGAAGTCGACCCTAGAGGGCTTATCGCCAAAGCGCCCAGCACGGGATCACAGCTTCCAGAAGGTGTCTCCCCTCCCTGCTGTAGAGGGAGTGTGGTAGGCCGACGGGTAGCTCCCCTGTTCCTCCAGAACCCCTTCCGAGCACCCTTTGCTCCCCAGGAGGGGAGACTGCCCGTCCTCGTGACGGTAACTTTCTCTTCCTTTACACCCCTGGTATCGTAGCCACGGCCACTGTGGGCGGGACTATTGGTACGGAGGCCTCCCTGTGTTTCCTAGGGATGGGCATCCCCCGCCCACACCGTCGTGGGGGCGCGACCCGTTCGGCACTGCCACCAACTACGCCCAACTGGCCCCCTGGATTCCCCAGGCCCCGGGCATCGCCGTGAGCCTGGTGGTCTTCGGCTTCAACCTGCTGGGGGATGCCGTTTGCGACCTGCTGCATCCTGCCTGCAGGGGCGGTCATAGCCCCTACGCCAGCAGACGCCGCCGCCCCGTGAGGTAATCCACCAGCATGTATTGGCCCAGGCGCTCGGGACTGGTGTAGAACACCCGCCCCCGATTGATACGGGTCATCTGGTCCACGAAGTCCATCAGGTAGGAGTTGCGGTCCAGCATAAAGGTGTTGATGATGATGCCCTTGCTGGTGCACCGCTTGACCTCTTTCAGGGTCTCCCGAATGGTGCGCGGGCTGGGGGGATACTGGAGGAACAACTGCCCCCCCTCCAGGTGGGCGGTGGGCTCCCCGTCGGAGATCATCAGGATTTGGCGGGTGCCGGTGCACCGGGCCAGCAGTTTCTGGGCGAGCATTAGCCCGTGTTGGATGTTGGTGTAGGGGTCAAACTCGTCCCATGTCAGGTACGGGAGCTTCTCGGGCTTCACCTCCCGCGCATAGGTGGAGAAGCCCACGATGTGGAAGCGGTCACGGGGAAACTGGGTGCGGATAAGGTTGTCCAGGGCTAGGGCCACCTTCTTGGCGGCCAGGAAGTTGCCCCGCATGGCCATGGAGAGGGAGAGGTCTATCAGCAGCACGGTGCTGGACTGGACGAACTGTTCGCTCTGGAACACCTCAAAGTCCTTGGGGTGGAGACGCACCGGGGTGCGGGGGCCGTGGCGGAGCAAAGCGTTGAACAGGGTCCGCAACAGGTCTGGGTCGAAAGGCTCTCCGAACTCCCAGGGGCGGGTATGGGAGGTGCGCTCGCCGGGACCGCCCCGCCAACGGGAGGGGTGTTCCCCCGTGCGGTGGCGACGGATATAGGCGAAGATTTCGTATAGGGCCTTCTGGCCTATTTTGCGCACCCCCTTGGGGGTCAGCTCCAGCCGCCCCCCGATGCGTCGGATGTAGCCCGCCTGCTCCAACACATCCGCCAGGCGTTGCAGGTAGGCTGCCTCCTGGGCCGCCTCGGGGCCGAGCACCTGCTCCATCAGGCTCGTGTCTATGCCTCCCGGAGTGCCCTGCTGGAACCGCCGCAGTTGGCGCTCCAGCTCATCCATTTGTTGCAGGCGCGCAATCACATCCAGAGCTTGAGGCAAATCCAGAGGCTCCTGCCCCTGGAAGGGATACTCCCGGCGCAAAGCCCCCATGGGGAACAGGTCCTCCAGGTTGATGGCCAGGCGGGCCAGTTCCTCCGCCAGTTCCGGGTCTTGCAGGGCCTGTTGTAAGATCTTCTCCAACTGGTGACGCTGGTGGGGGGAGAGGCTCTGCAGAAGGGATTCCAGGTGGGCCGCCTGGCGCTGGAGATGCTCCACCAGTTCCTCCAAGGTGGTGGGGCGCTGGGCGCCGAAGAGGTGGTGCCAGCGCTCCATGAACGGGGAGAAGTTGGGCTGGCCCCCCTGCCGGCGCTGTTCCAGAAGACGGTTGAGGTCACGCACAAACTCTTTGAGGCGCTGGATGTCTTGGGGGGTGAGGCCTTGTAACCCCTCCAGCATATCGTGGAATGTGCGCTGGAGCACCTGCTGTTGCAACGCCTGCAGCAGACGGTCAAAGCGCTCTTTGGCCTCGGCGCTGGTGAACTCGTAGTCCTTGAGGCGTTGGATGGCCGAGGCAGGTTCCTGGGGAAGGCCGTCCAGAAAGCGCAGAGCCTGCTCCACGGCGCGCTGGAGGCGGCGCAGGAGATCCCCCTCCAGGGTGCTCCCCTTCCCCTCCTGCTGAAGGGTCTGGAGTTTGTGGGCCGTCTCCTGGGCGCGCCGGACGAGGGCCTCCCGCTCCAGGCCCAGGATGGCCTCCAGTTCCTTCTGGATGGTGCCCAACACCCCCGAGAGGTTATACCTGTCCAACACCTCTTGGCGGCGCTGGCGCAGACGCTGCAGGAGTTCCTGGATGCCGGGCAGGCGCTGGCCATAGCGCCCCCGTAGGCCCCTCTGCATCAGGGAACGCAGAGCGGTGGCCACATCCCCCTGCCCCATTAGGCTCTCGGACAACTGCTCCATGATGTCGTCTTCATGAAGAGGAAACTCGGCCTGCGTGCCGTCCCACCGGGAATACCTGTAGAACACCATACTGACCCTACCCCTTTGGGCCTGTGTGAGGCCTCAGCCCATCGCCGATACCTTCCTGAGGGATAGACGCCTCCATCCCCAATTCGCGGCGCATCACCGCACAATACGCTGGCTCCGCATCCACTAAAATGAACCGCCGCCCCAACTTCAGGCACGCCTTGCCCACCGTCCCCACCCCTGCGAAGGGGTCCAACACCACATCCCCGATAAAGGAATAATAGCGCACCAGGCGCTCCACAATCTCCAGGGGAAACACGGCGGGATGGTGGGGATGATGGGCTGGACGGGCATACCACACATTGGTAACCGCATATCCATCGTCAATGGTCGACGCCGCTACCGCCTCCCTATCAGGGTGGGTGCGGATGTTCCAGTCAATCAGGCGCTCCGTCTGTTTGCGGTAGACCAGGAAGTACTCGGTTACCGGGACAGGCTTATACTGCAAGGGATGGCGATCGGCGGCGAAGCGTCTGCCCCGCCCCGTGTTCCACCCCGCCCCCTCGGGCTTCACCCAGATGATGTCATCCAGGAAGTCAAAGCCCAAGCGCTCCAGGATGGCGTTGATGTGAAAGGGGACGGGGATACGCCGGCTGGAGCGGCTGCGGCTGGGCCGTCGCACCAGCACCGGGGAGGCGTTGACGATCAGGAACCGCCCTTCGGCCAACACCCGATGGCACTGGGCGAACACCTCCTCCAGCATGGACAGGTAGGAGGGGTAGTCGGGGAACTCCCCATACTGGGGACGGGCGTTGTAGTAAGGGGGCGAGGTGAGCACCAGGTGCACACACCCGTCGGGGAGAGCGGGGAGCACCAGGCGAGCATCCCCACACACCACCTGGGAGGGCAGAGGGTCTTGGATGAGGGGACGCTGGGTGATTACTGGCGCCGGCACCGGATGGGCCCGGGCATACCCCAGACGGGCCAGCAGAACACCAGGGCGCGTTGCCCCCATCACTTCCCCATCGGCACACCGCACCATCACCTCCCCTACCAGAAGGCCATTGTGGGGTTCCAGCAGGGCCACCCGCCACGCCTTGTGCCGGTCGTCCACCTCGGGTAAACCCAGGGCCACCGTCACATCGGGGGGAAGGTGCTGGGCTATCCACTGGCGGACGCGTTGGCGCGCCTGGGCGGCGGTGGTGATGCACCCCAAGCGGGCAGCCAGGCGATTGACCCGCTGGGGCCGACCCTGACGAGGAATAGCAGGGTTTGGAGCCGGCTGCCCCGTCAGGGCACCCATAGCGCACCCCCCTTGCCCATAGAGCCCTATCCCCTTGCCCGCCTCGGCGTCCACGGCCCGGGCACGGGGGGCCTACCCTTTATAGCGGAAGCGCCCTTCCACCCTCTCCCGATTGAGCCGGCGGTTGAGGTGCAGACCGTCCAACACGAACTCCACCACGGAAGCAAACAGGGCCTCATTTTCCCCCACGTGGAACTTCCGCAAAGCCGGCTCAAAGCCCTCAATGCCCCGCAGTTTCTCCACATACACAAAGGAGGGGATAGAAGCACCCGTCTCCACCACCAACCCCTCTTCAAACTTCTGCACCAGAGGGTCAAACTCCCGCACATTGAAGGTGCGGTTGAACACATTCAGCACGGCCTTCTTCAACAGTTCCTCAATGATGCGTCCCTCCCGCCCCTCCTCCACCGTCTCCAGTTCCAGTTTGCCGGCGGTGGAGGCGTAAAGGAAGGGTAGATCGCTCATGCGGGGCACAGCCACCGCCTCGTTGTAGCGGATGGCGCGCCGTAGGGCGGCGGCCAGCAGGGTCTCGTAGTTGGCGATGGTGATGCGCACCGATACCCCCGAGCGCTGATTGATGTCGGGGCTGCGCCGCGCCAGGGCCGTAAACTCCCCCACAATCTCCCGCATGAAGGAGGGCACCTGCACCCGCTCATCCATATCCGGGAAGTGAACACGCTCCTGCTCCACAATGGCCAGTTCGTCCTCAATGGTGCGGGGGTAGTGGGTGCGAATCTGGGCTCCGTAGCGGTCTTTCAGGGGGGTGATGATACGCCCCCGGTTGGTATAGTCCTCGGGGTTGGCGCTGGCCACCACATAGACATCCAACGGTAACCGGATGAGATACCCCCGAATTTGCACATCCCGCTCCTCCAGCAAATTGAACAGACCCACCTGGATGCGCTCGGGCAGATCGGGGAGTTCGTTGATGCAGAAGATGCCTCGGTTCACCCGTGGAATCAGGCCGAAGTGGATGGTCAGTTCATCGGCCAGGTAGCGCCCCTCGGCCACCTTAATGGGGTCCACCTCCCCGATAAGGTCGGCGATAGACACATCGGGGGTGGCCAACTTCTCGGCATAGCGGCGCTCCCGGGGCAGCCAGGCGATTTCCACCTGGTCGCCGTACTGGGCCACCTTGTCCCGGCAGGCCTTACAGATGGGCTTGTAGGGGTTATCGTTAATCTCACACCCCGCAATGACGGGCACCTCCTCGTCCAGCAGGTAGACCAGCTGGCGAATCAGGCGGGACTTGGCCTGTCCCCGTTCGCCCAGGAAGATGATGTCCTGGCCAGCCAGGATAGCGTTCTCAATCTGGGGGATGACGCTGTCCTCGTAGCCGATGATGCCGGGGAAAAGGCGCTCCCCAGAGCGCAGTTTCTGGATGAGGTTTTTGCGCAGTTCCTCCCGCACCGACAGCACCTGATACCCGCTGCGGCGCAGCTCGCCGATGGTCTTAGGCTTACCCTTCTCTGCCATCGCCCGTTCCCCCCCTCTGGAGCACAGTATGGCTACTCCATTATTATCCCATACTTGAGACAGGGATAGGAGTATCTTGGCAGGGGGCAGGCTCCCTGTCAATGGGGAGGCGCTGTGCACCTGCCCCGTTTCTCCCGGATGCTAGGGGGCATGCGTCGTCTGCTGGCTTTCCTACGCGCGCGCCGGGTGGTGGTGCGGGGGTGGAGCATGGCCCCCACCCTTCTCCCCGGCGACTACCTGCTGGTGGACACCAGCGCCTATCGCTCTGCCCCTCCCCAAAGGGGGGATATCGTTGTGGTGCGGGATCCCCATCACCCCCATAGGCTGCTGGTGAAGCGCGTTGTCGCCTTGCCCGGGGAGAAGGTAGAAGAGGCGGGGGAAGGCGTCCTGCGCCCCGCAGAGGATGGGAACGGGGGTGCTGCCCCCGGCCCGCGCTCCTGGACGCTGGGCGAGGGGGAGTACTTTTTGCGCGGGGATGGGGAACCCTTCAGCCGGGACAGTCGGGTTTTTGGCCCCGTCCGCCGGGAGGCCATCCTGGGGCGGGCGTGGCTGGT
The DNA here is from genome assembly GCA_025060295.1 of Dehalococcoidia bacterium. NCBI lineage: Bacteria > Bacillati > Chloroflexota > Dehalococcoidia > Dehalococcoidia bacterium. The sequence continues at coordinate 55,167 of JANXCH010000003.1, forward strand.
GTACTGGCCCCTGCACCGCTGGCAACGCCTGGGGTAGGGACGCTACGCCCTGTGGCGCAAGGCCCGTCCGGGGAAAACCCCCGTATGCCTCCCCTGCTCTACCACCACCTTCCCATTCACAATCACCCACTCTATCCCCTCGGGGGGTTCGGTGGGATTGTCCAGGGTAGCCAGCGCCCGCACCTTCTGGGGGTCAAAGACGACGATATCGGCGTAATAGCCGTCCCGCAGGAGGCCCCGGTCGGAAATCCCCAAGGTCTGGGCGGGCAGGCTGGTCATTTTGCGTATCGCCTCGGGCAAGGTGAGGATGCCCTCCTCCCGCACCATATCTCCCAGAATCAGAGGGTAGGAGCCATAGGTGCGGGGGTTGAGGTGCTCCCCCAAATGCAGGGCATCGGTGCCCACCATGTGGGCGGGGTGGCGGAAGAACTCCCGAATGTTCACAGGATTGCCCCCCAGACCCACAAAAGAGGGGGTCAGATCCTCGTCCAACAGCAGAGAACACAGGGTGTCCACGATGCTTTTGCCCGTGTCGTGGGCTATAGCCGCCAGGCTCCACCCGTCATACTTGCGCCACTTGGCCGTGGACAGGTTGGTGACCCGCACACTCCCGAAGTCCCGTCGGTAAAAGTCCGGGTCGCGGGCGATGGCCAAACGCACATCGGGGTCCTTCAGGCGCTTCACCAGGGCCTGGGGGCCCCCGTTGTGGACCCACTCAGGCACCAGAGCAACCAAACGGCTACTGGAATACGGGTAGGGATAGGCATCGAAGGTAACCTGCACCCCCTGGGCGCGCGCCTCGTCGACCAGGCGCAGAAGGCGACGCGCTCCCCCAGGCACCGGGGTGTGGAAGTGCGAGATGTGCAAAGCACACCCGCTGGCACGGGCGATGGCGATGGCCTCCCGGAAGGGGTCGGCGAAGCGGTCGCCCAGAGTGTAGCGCACATGGGTGGCGTAGATGCCCCCCTCTTGGGCCACCACTTTACAGAGGTCTATCAGCTCCTGAGTGTCCGCATAGGAGCCCGGAGGATAGGTGAGGCCCGTGGAGAGGCCGAAGGCCCCCTCCCGCATCCCCGTGCGCAGGAGGTCCTGCTGGCGGCGCACCTCGTCGCTGGTGGCGCGCCGCTCCTCCCACCCGATAGCGGCGATGCGCAACACCGAGTTGCCAATCAGGTAGCAGATGTTCACCGAGGTCTTGTTGTCGTAGCATCCGAGGTACTCGGCCACGGAGGCATAGCGTAGGTCGGGCGGAGGGCGTCCGTCCAGGCCGGCGTTGATATGGGCGAACACCTGGAAGTCATCGGCCGAAAGGAAGGGGGCATAGGAGAGGCCATCCACCCCCACCACCTCGGTGGTTACCCCCTGGAGCACCTTGGGCAAATGGCGCGGATCCCGCAACACCACCATCGCCGAATGGGCGTGCATATCAATGAAGCCGGGGCACACCACCTTGCCGGTGGCGTCTATGGTGCGGATGGCCTGCACCGCCGCGGTATCCCCCCGCAGGAGGCGCAGGCGCTCCCCCTCCACGGCCACATCGGCGCGGAACCAAGGGTTGCCCGTCCCGTCCACCACCATCCCGTTGCGCACCAGCAGGTCAAAGGCCATCCCAACTCCTTCCACCAGCCCCCCTAGGTGGGGCGTGGGAACTCCTCCAGGATAACCGGGCGTTCCAAAGTCTGGTTTCCCCTCTGGATGGTCACGGTAATGTGCTGGCCGACCTTGAACTCCTCCCGCAGGAGGCGTTGGAGTTTGCGCACATTCTGCACAGGGATACCATTGAGGGCGGTGATGACATCGCCCGGCTGGATGCCGCCCTTCGCGGCGGGGCTGTTGCGCTGGACCCCCTGCACCAGCACCCCCTCCCGCACCGCCAGGCCCAACTCCAGGGCCTTCCCGGGGGTAACATTGTCCACCCCCACCCCCAGCCAGGGCCACACCACCCGGCCATTGGCGACGATGGATCGGACCACGGGAACCACTGTCGTGTTGCCCACGGCGAAGCCGATGCCCTGGGCCTCCCGCACCACGATGGTATTGATCCCCACCACCTCGCCCCGCATATTCACCAACGGCCCCCCGCTGTTCCCCTCGTTGATGGCTGCATCGGTCTGCACCAGGTCGTTATACACCCTGTCGCCCACCGCAGTGGAGCGGTTCACAGCGCTCACCACCCCCACCGTTACCGTCGGCTCCCCGGGGAGGCCGAGGGCGTTCCCAATGGCGATGACCCACTCCCCCACTTGTACCGTATCGGGGTCGGCGAAGGACAAGGCGGGCAGAGGCTCGGGAGCATTAATCTTCAAGACCGCCAAATCGGTTAGGGGGTCGCGCCCCACAATCCGCGCCTCAAAAGTGCGTTCATCGCTCAAAGTTACCTGCACCCGTCGGGCATTGGCGATGACATGGTCATTGGTAACGATATAGCCCGCCGGGTCAAACAAGACACCTGTGCCCGTGCTGACGCCGCGAATGGGGCGCAGGAAGATATCTACCCCCTGGGTCTCGGCGGCGATGCTCACCACAGCGGGGGTAACCCGCGCCACCACCTCGGCCACAGGCGGCATGCCCTGCGGGGAGGCCGGGGGAGCCTGCACCGGCGCAGGAAGGGTTGCCCCCGCCGGGGTGGGCGTGGGGCGTGGCGCCGTCTCGGGGCGCAAGCGCAACACCCCACACTGCACCACCAGCAGAGCAGCCAGGGCCACAAGGCCCAGCCAGACCACACCAGGCTTTCGGGGAAAAGCCACGACTACTCCTCTCCCTCTTCTTCCTTCGCCTTGCGCTCGGGGCGCACCACCTCCACCTCGGCGGGCGCAGGGGCCGCGCCAGGAGGGGCCTCCACGGCCTCCACCCGCGGCGGAGCCACCAGCACGATGACATCCTCGGGGTCGGCCTTGACCACCACCCCCGCCGGCAAGGACAGGTCCTTCACCCGCACCACCTTGTCAAAGGAGTCCAAAGACGCAATGTTCACCCGCAGGGCTTCGGGAATTTCCAACGGGAGGCCCTCCACCGTCAGGGTATGGTGGGGGATAATGAGGGTGCCCCCCAGGGAGGTTACCGCCGGGGCCTGCCCCTCCACAACCAGGGGCACCTCCGCCTCCACCCGCTGAGTAACATCCACACGGTAGAGGTCTACGTGCAGAACCTCTTCGGTCAGGGGATGGAACTGAATCTCCCGCACGAAGGCCAAGTGGGTGCCCTCCTCCCCCTGAATGGAGACAAAGAGGGGTTTACTGCGCCCCACCTGCACCAGGGCCTTGCGTACCTCACCAGTGCGGGCCTGCAAGGGGCGCGATGCGACGCCCGGCCCGTAGAGGTGCAGAGGTGTCCACCCCTCCTGCCGCAAGCGCTTCACCTTTTTGCCCAGCACCTGCCGAGGCTGGGTCTGCAGAGTAAGCAGGTGACGACCAGTAACCACAGCACTCCTTCCTCACGGTGTGGAAGGGTATCCCCTTCTGCTAGGACGGACGCGGTCCCTGTCTTTTATCATAACGCAGGGGACAGAGGGCGGTTAGGCGGATGGGGCCGTTCCTTCCGCAGCCTTGCGCAGACCCATCCGCACCGTTACGCCATCCAGGGTCGCTTCCGCAGTGGTGGTATCGGGAGGCGGAGGCCCCTCCTCCAGCTGCAAGGCCAGGGTCTCCCCTGCGATGTAGTCTCGCCACCCCTCCAAAACAGGGCGGAAGGCAGGAGGTGCCTCCACCCAGAGGTGGATACGGTCGTCCACCTCTAGGCCGGCCCGGCGGCGTAGGTCTTGCAGGCGGTGCACCAGTTCCCGCGCCAACCCCTCCTGGCGGAGGGCGGGGGTCAGGGTAGTGGTAACGGCCACCCCATATCCCCCCTCCACCACGGCGCTGAAGCCGGGCTTGTCCTGGGGCACAACGTCTATCGCTTCGGGAGGGATGGTGAACCCCTCTGCTGTGATGAACCGCCCCGCCCGCGCCGCCTCTACCACCTGTGCCTCGGGCAGGCGCGCCAGGGCTTGGGCTGCCCCCTCAGCCCGTGCGCCGAAGGTGGCCCCCAGCAGATCCCGCCGCACCCGCGCCGTCCAGGTTACAAAGGCCTCCTCCTGACCCACCACCTCCAGACGCTTGACGTTTAACTCCTCCTGTACCTCGTCAGCCAGCAGATGAAGGGCGGACGCCTCCTCGGCCGAGGGCAGTTTCACCAACAAGGCCTCTAACGGCATGCGCACGCGGATGCCTGCCTTACTACGCGCTGCCCGCCCCAGGCGCACCACGGTCATCGCCACCTTCGTGGCCCTCTGCAGTTCGGGATTGCGCCACGCCGGGTGGGGCGTCGGCCACGAGGCCAGGTGCACCGAGAGGGGAGCCGTGGGATCCACCGACCGCACCAGATTCTGATACATGGCTTCGGCCACAAAGGGTGTGAAGGGGGCCAGCAAGCGGGTCAGTGTTTCCAAGCAGGTATAGAGGGTATGGAAGGCCGCCAGTTTGTCGGTATCGCTCTGGGTCTTCCAGAAGCGGCGGCGGTTGCGCCGCACATACCAGGTAGAGAGCAGGTCCACAAAGGCCTCAAGACGCCGGGCGGCCGTGGTGGGGTCATAGGCCTCCAGAGATTGGGTAACCTCCTCCACCAGGGCGTGCAACTCCGCCAACAGCCAGCGGTCCAGCACCGTGCGGGGGCCGGGGTTGGGGTGCTTCGTGGGATCAAAGCCGTCCAGGACGGCGTAGGTAGTGAAGAAGTTATAGGTGTTCCACAGGATGAGCAGGAAGCGCCGCACCGCCTCGCCCACCAGGGCGACCGAGAACCGCCGGTCGCTCCCCGGCGGGGTGGCCGTGAACAGATACCAGCGCGTCGCATCGGCTCCGTGCTGGTTGATGACGCTCCAGGGGTTGACCACATTCCCCCGGCTCTTGCTCATCTTCTCGCCCTTCTCGTCCAGCACCAACCCCAAGCAGATGACATGCCGATAGCAGGGGGCCGTGAACTGCCCTTTGCTGGCATACTCTAACAGACAGGCGATGGCGTGCAGGCTGTAGAACCACCCCCGCGTCTGATCCACCGCTTCGCAGATGTAATCGGCGGGATATAGGCCATCGGTGGGAAGGGTGGGACGGCTGAAGGGGTAGTGGAACTGGGCGTAGGGCATAGCCCCCGAGTCAAACCAGCAGTCCAATACCTCGGGGACACGGGTCATGGTGCCCCCGCACTGGGGACAGCGCAAGCGGAAGCGGTCCACATAGGGGCGATGCAGGTCAAGGTCGGGGGCGTCCAGCAGAGGAAGGGTGTCGGGGGTGGCGTGCGCCCGCACCTCCGCTAGCGAGCCCATGACCATCCAGTGGGGACAGTCCCCACAGCGCCACACGGGCAAGGGTGTCCCCCAGTAGCGCTCCCGCGACAGGGCCCAGTCCACATTGTTGCGGAGCCACTCCCCGAACCGCCCGTCGCGGATGTGCTCGGGGTGCCAGGAAATCTCCTGGTTGCGCCGCAACAGCAGGTCTTTGACGGCGGTGGTGCGCAGGTACCACGAGGGCTTGGCGTAGTACAGGAGCGGGGTGTCGCACCGCCAGCAGAAGGGATAGGTGTGGCGATAGATGGCGTGGCGATACAGCAGCCCCCGACGGGTCAGGTCTTGGATGATAAGGGGATCCGCCTCCTTCACAAACCGCCCGGCGAAGGGGTACGCCCCCTGCACCACCCCTTGCAGGTCTACCTGCTGGACGAAGTACAACCCCTCGGCCTTGCCCACCTCATAGTCCTCGGCACCGAAGGCGGGGGCGATGTGCACCACCCCCGTCCCCTCTGCCAGGCTGACGAAATCGGCGGTGATGACGGGGTACGTGCCCTCAAAGGCCTCCTTGGGCACCTCCTGAATGGACCCATCGGATGTCAGGCGGAGGAGCACATCCTTGCGCGAGGCGCGGTAGGCGGTGGCCTTATCGGTGGCCTCGTACTGGAAGGGGTCATACAAAGGATAGTAGCGCAGACCCCGCAAGGTGTGCCCCGCAAAGGTCTTCACAATGCGGTAGGGCCTCTGCAGGGCCTGGGAGGCCAGGTCTGCGGCCAGGATCAGGCGCCCAGGATAGCCCTCCACCTCTACCAGAGCATAAGTGGCCTCGGGATGCACCGCCACAGCGGTATTGCCGGGGAGCGTCCAGGGTGTGGTCGTCCAGGCCACAATGAAAGTGGGCTGGGCCAGGTCGCCCACCAGGGCGCGGGTCTGGGGGGTGTCGGCCAGGGGGAACTGCACATACACCGATGGATCTGGCGTATCCTCCCTGTAGCCCAAAGCCACCTCGTGGGATGACAGGCTGGTAACACAGCGGGGGCAGTGGGGTGTGGACTTGATCCCCTGGTACAGGAGCCCCGCGTCTGCGAAGGTCTTCAGGAGCCACCAACAGGTCTCTATGTACTCGTTGGTAAGGGTGATGTAGGCGTTGGACATATCAATCCAGAAGGCGATGCGCTCGGTCAGGGCCTCCCACTCCTTCACGTAGCGGAACACCGACTCCCGACAGCGGGCGTTGAAGCGGTCGATGCCGTAGGCCTCAATCTGGGACTTGGAGGTGAGTTTCAGTTCCTTCTCCACCTCCAGTTCCACAGGGAGGCCGTGGGTATCCCATCCCCCTTTGCGGAACGGGCGATAGCCCCGCATGGTCTTATAGCGGGGGAACAGGTCTTTGAAGATGCGGGCCAACACGTGGTGCACGCCGGGGGAGCCGTTAGCGGTGGGGGGGCCTTCGTAGAGCACATACAGAGGGGCGTTGCGGCGCGCCTCGTCCACTTGGCGGAGCATATCCTGCTCCCGCCACCACGCCAGGATACGCTCCTCCAGGTGCGGGAAGTGCACCTTGCTGGAGACCCGTTGGAAGCCCATAGGTTCCCTCCCCAACTGCCGAACAGAAAGCCCGCCCCCGAAGGGACGGGCGCTGGTTCCCGCGGTACCACCCTTCTTCCCCTGGGGATGCCAGGGGCATCTCGGCGGGGTGCACACGCACCCCCTGCCCTGCTAACGGGGGGCATCCGTCCGCGCCTACTGGGGCCATAGGCCCGTTGGGGCGGCGGCTCTGGAGGGATACCCCCGCCGGGGGCACGCATCCCCTTGCACCGCACGGGACTCGCTGGGCGGCCCGCCCCGCGGGAGCGTGTCTCCGTCGTCGCCTTTGGGATTCAGGGTAAAAACACCGCCCCCACCCGTCAAGGGGCCGACGGGTCCCCCCTGCCTACACGGAGTGAGGGGGTGGGTTCTGCCCACTGGGGGCAGGAGCCGAGTCGGCCCCGCCCCCCAAAGCGTGGGCCGTCTCCGGCTGGCGGACGGTCTGCACCGCCAACGGCACCAAACGCACCGCATCCCGCAGACGCGCCGGCTCCGCCAGCATCAGCACCACCGACGCCGCCAGGTAGATGAAGATGTAAATGAAACGGGCCGTGGTGCTGGTGAAGCCCAACTGGGTAGCCCACAGCACAAACAGCAGCAACGCCCCCCACGCCGTCATATTCAGCCGCACCAGCACCGCCACCGCCAACAGGGACTGGGCAGCGGTGAGCCAAATCTCCTCGGCCTGCCGGGCATCCAAGGGCAGGTTCAGCAGGCTTCCCGCACTGATGCTATAGGCGAAGGGCAAAGTGCCCACCAACAGCGTCCATTGGTTGACCTTGGACGACACCAGCACCATCATCCCCGCCACCGCATCCCCCCGAATGGTCAGGAGCGCCGCCACGAGAATTTCCCCCGACTCTGAGGCCAGGGGGGCGATCCACTGCACCATAATGAACTCGCTGACCCCCAGTTGACGCCCCACCTCCAGCAAACCCTCGGCAAACGGCTCGGCCGAGGAGAGGATCATCGCCGCCGAGAACAGGAAAATGCCCACAATGGCCACACGCCGGCGCCCTGTGGGAAGGCTGGCGATGGCCTTAGCAGGGCCCATGAGCTCCGGCTCCCGGCGGGGCAGGCGCGAGGTCAAATACAGGTAGAAGGCGAACATCCCCACCAACACCAACCCATCCCACCAGGCGATGCTCCGCTTCACAGGGATGGTAAAGGCATACAGAGTGGCCGCCAGCATGGCCAACAGCTCCAACGAGACGCCCCGCTCCAAACGCAAGGGCTGGCGCGCCTGCAACCACCATAAAAAGGCCACCAACGGCCACGCCATCCCCACCAGCAAGCGGTTGGCCCCTGTCATGTTGGCAGTGGCGTAGTGCACATAGGTCATCTCCTCAAAGGGGACGCCCGCACGCGCCTCCTGCCCCGCCTGCCAAGCGAAGTAGAGGTCCACAGCGTATTCCGGAAGCACGGCGATCAAAGCCACTGCGGCCAACGCTAACGCCGCGGAGACCTCCCGCTCCGCCACCTCCGCTGCCCAGGAGAGGAGGAACGCCGCCGCCACCACCCCCATCCCAAAAATAATGGCCTCCAACTCGGGGGCCAGGTGGTCGATCCCCGTGGCCTTGATCACCGCCCCCACCCCCGGGAGGCTCTGCACCACCTCAAAGCCGGCGAGACGAACAACGAGCGGGGGAATACAAATGGCCACGAAGGCCCCGAGAATCGCCCAGTAACGGCCGATGGCGGGCCTCCTTTGCGGCTCAGGACACCCGCAAAATCCGATAACGGGTAATGCCTTTGGGGACGCGCACCTCTACTTCGTCCCCCTCGTAGTGGTCCAGCAAGGCCTTCCCCACCGGCGACTCGATGGAGATGCGCCCCGCCCACGCACTACTTTCCCGTGGGTCAACCAGGGTGTACGTAACCTCTTTCCCAGTATCCATATCGCGCAGAGCCACGGTGCACCCGGGGGCTATCTTCCGCCTCTCCTGAGTGGCAGTGGCCACCGCCATCACTTGCGCCTGCCGCAGCACCCCCTCCAGCTCTTGGATACGGCTGACCACCCACGCCAAGCGCTCCCGCGCCGCAGCCAAGGGGGCATTCTCCCGCACATCCTTATCGGCGGCGGCGCGCCGCACCTCCTCCGCCAACGCCACCCGCTCCTTATGTAAAGTGTCCAGCTCCGCCTGGATTCGCTGCATCCCCTCGGCGGTCAACTGGACGGGGGGTGCGGCGGATTCTGGGGCAGGCACAGGGCGGACGCGCCGGGAGGGACGGGGAAGGCGGAAGTGCTTCCCCAAGTTGTCGGTGGTGAGACCCTGCCGTTTGAGGTAAGCCAGGAAGTCCTTGATGGCTTTCCCCCGCCGCTCGTCGTCGTTGGGGGCAAACCCCTGGGCAAAGTTGGCAAGCTCCTGCGGGGAGAGAGCGGCCAGGGTGCTGTCGCTCCCAAACCAGCGCAACAGGCGTCCCAATTCCTGTTGGGCGAAGGACTGCTCCTCAGGGGGGAGACTGCGGAGATACTGGGCAATGACCTGTGCCAGCCTGGGTTGTGGCTGCATAGGACGCTACTCCCAGCCCTCTATGATAGAACGAGAGCGGGGGCTATGTCAATGCGGGAAGTGAAGACGCCCAGGCCCTGCCGGTGTTGCGCTGTGAGGAGCGTCCCCGCTCCGCCGACCAAAACTGCTGGCAAAGGCGCCAGAAAACGCCGAAGGGGGCCGCACCGGTGCGGTCCCCTTCGGGGAGAAAGGATTCCCGCCTAGCGGGACGGGCCACGCATGAGGCTGAAGCAGTCCGAGCAGTACACGGGGCGACCACTGCGGGGCTGAAAGGGCACCTGTGCGGGTTGGCCACACCGGGCACACACGGTGCTGTAGGACGGACGTGCGCTGACCCCGCCGTTGCGGACGCGCCGCGCGGCGCGACAGGTGGGACAGCGCTTGGGCTCGTTCTGGTAGCCCTTAGAGGCGTAAAACTCCTGTTCACCTGCGCTGAAGGTGAAGGGAGCGCCGCACTCCACGCATGTCAGGGTTCGGTCGGAATACGCCACAGGTAACCTCCTCACGATGGGGCTTGGCCGGGGGAGGTCACCTGGGCCATAGGGGGCTGGGTAGACCTCTCGTGCCAGCACGTGTTAGGGTAACACACCCCCTCCCGTGATGCAAGGGGACGGTCCGCCTTGCGCCTCATCCGCTCGCACCGTATGCTAGAGAGGGTGCCCCCGGAGGGGTGGCTGAGCGGCTGAAGGCAGCGGTCTTGAAAACCGCATCCCTGCTGCAGGGCAGGGACGTGGGTTCGAATCCCACCCCCTCCGCCACTAGTCAAACACTAACACCGTCCGCGCCACCTCCCCCGCCTTCATGGCGCGGAAGGCCTCGTTCACATCCGCCAGGCGCCCCCGCCGGGTAATCATCTCGTCCAGGCGCAGGCGTCCCTGGCGATAGAACTCAATGTATCTGGGGATGTCCACCCGGAAACGGTTGGAGCCCATACTGCTCCCCTGAATCTTGCGCTCCCGCAGGAACTGCCGCCCCTCCAGTTCCACCTTCTGCCCGACGGGTATCATACCGATGATGGTGGCAGTTCCCCCGGGGGCAAGGCAGTTGAAAGCCTGCTCGGCCGTAACCTTTAGTCCGATAGCCTCAAAAGAGTAGTCCACACCCCCGCCCGTCATCTCCACGATGGCCTGCACGGGATCGCGGGTAGAGGCATCCACCACATCGGTGGCGCCCAGTTCCAGGGCCATGCCCAGTTTGCGCTCCACCGTGTCCACGGCGATGATACGCCGCGCCCCCGCAATGCGTGCCCCCTGCACCACCGCCAAGCCCACACCCCCCAACCCGAACACCGCCACTGTGGAACCCGGCTCCACCCGCGCCGTGTTGAGCACCGCCCCCACACCCGTAATCACCCCACACCCCAACAAGGCCATGCGGTCTAGGGGCAAAGACGGGTCAATCTTCACCACCGTGTTCTCGTGCAGGAGCATCTTCTCGGCGTAACTGGCGATGAGGGCAAACTGGGTCACAGGGGTGCCGTTGGGAAGGCGCAAACGGGGCGGGTCGGTGGGGGCACGGTTGGGACGCTGCAGACATAGATTGGGATGCCCCGTCAAGCACTTCTCACATTGCCCACAGAACACCGACAGACACGCAATCACGTGGTCGCCCGGGCGCACATAGGTAACCTGCTCCCCCACCGCCTCCACAATGCCCGCCGCCTCGTGCCCCAACACGGCCGGAGTCTGCAGGGGATACAGCCCCTCCACAAAGTGCAGGTCGCTGTGGCATACCCCTGTGGCCACCGTGCGCACCAGCACCTCGTGGGGCATGGGGCGGTCTATCTCCACCTCCTGGATGGACAAGGGCTTATGGGGGCTGTGCATCACCGCTGCCTTCATAACCCTCCTCCTGTGTGTCCCCATTATACCGCCCCCGCCCAACGGGGGCATCACGGCATGCTATACTGGCTCCCAGACGCCCCTATAGTAGAGGACAAGGGTGTTTTACGGAGCGCAGACGCCGTGAAACTGCACGAATACCAAGCCAAAGCCCTCCTCGCCCAGTACGGCATCCCCATCCCGAAAGGGGAGGTGGCCTCCACCCCCCAGGAGGCCGAGAGCATCGCCCGCCGCTTGGGGGGGCGCATCGTGGTCAAGGCCCAGGTGCACGCCGGGGGACGGGGCAAGGCCGGGGGCATTCGCCTGGTGGACACCCCCGCCCAGGCACGGGAGGCAGCCGCCGCCCTGCTGGGGCGCACCCTGGTTACCTACCAAACGGGGCCGGAGGGGGTGCCTGTGCGCAAGGTCCTGGTGGCCGAGGCGGTGGACATCGCCCGCGAACTCTATCTCGCCGTGGTGCTGGATGCGGCGGCGCGGGGACCCGTGGTCATCGCCAGCGCCGAAGGGGGCGTGGAGATTGAAGAGGTGGCCCGCCGTTCCCCGGAGAAGATTCACCGTATCGCCCCTGACCCCCTGCTGGGGCTGATGCCCTTCCAGGGGCGGAAGATGGCCTACGCCCTGGGCCTGCCGGCACCCCTGGTGCGCCCCTTCGCCGAAATCGCCGGGGGCCTGTATCGCCTGTTCGTGGAGAAGGACTGCTCCCTGGTGGAGGTCAACCCCCTGGCGGTAACCCCCGACGGGCGTCTGCTGGCGGTGGACGCCAAGGTGAACCTGGAGGACGACGCCCTGTTCCGCCACCCCGACCTTGCGGCGTGGCGCGACCGGGAGCAGGAGGACCCCCTGGAGGCCACCGCCGCCGACGCCGACATCGCCTACGTGCGCCTGGACGGGGATGTGGGGTGCCTGGTGAATGGGGCGGGGCTGGCCATGGCCACCTTGGACATCGTGAGCCGTGTGGGAGCGCGGCCGGCCAACTTCCTGGATGTGGGCGGAGGCGCCAGCGAGGAGAAGGTGCAGAAGGCTTTTGGCATCATCCTGGACGACCCTCGGGTGCGGCGGGTGCTGGTGAACATCTTCGGGGGGATTTTGCGGTGCGATGTGGCGGCGCGGGGCATCGTGGCCGCTGTACGGGCGAAGGGTTCCTGCCCCCCGATGGTGGTGCGCATGCTGGGCACCAATGTAGAGGAGGGGCGGCAGATTCTGCGCCAGGCGGGCCTGCCCGTTACCTTCGTGGAGACCCTGCAGGAGGCCGCCGCAGCGCTACAGCCCAGGGGGTAGGCGCGTGATAGAGCGTCTATCCAAGGAAGTGGAGGCGATCGACCCTGGGACGCTCGGCATGCCCGTTATCGGAACACGAGGCTCGCGCCTGGCGCTCACCTGTGCGCCTGCAGGGTCTGCTCCGCCAGGACGGCGATACCTACTCCGTTTTGTTGCGAGCCCACTGCATCCGCCGGGGCGACCTACAGGCGCGGTTGGGCATGGAGCGTGGACGACCCGGAAGGGGGCCCACTTCACCCCTCCCGCAGGGGACATCCCAGCGCCTGTGCCACAGCCTGTTTAGCCTTGCGCCCTGGCACTGGATATGGTCTGTGGTTTTTACCTGCCAGAAGACCGTTCAGCCCATCAGCGTTGGCGTGGCGGACGGCCTGCGGTATATTCTGTATGAGGCGACGCTTTGTGTAAACAAACAGACGCAAGGGTGGGGGTCGCTTCAGCAGAAGGGCCGGCGGCCGCAGCTGGCCATAGGAGGGATAGCCGAGGTGGGGTGTCCCGTCGCTTTAGCCTTTGGTAGCAACTTTTGCCAGGCCCAGAGCACCTTCGGCTTCTGCGCCATACCTTCGTAAGGAGGCATCCGCATGGCCATCCTGGTAGACGAAACCACCCGCGTCGTCGTGCAGGGCATTACGGGGCGGGAGGGGGGATTCCACGCCGAGCGGTGTATGGAGTATGGCACCAAAGTGGTGGCAGGTGTCACGCCTGGGCGGGGGGGCACCTTCTTCAAGGAGACGGTGCCCGTCTTTGATACGGTGGAGGAGGCGGTCCGCCAGACGGGGGCCAACACCTCCCTCATCTTCGTGCCCGCCCCCTTCGCCCCTGACGCCATTGTGGAGGCGGCCACCGCAGGGGTGCGCCTGGTCATCTGCATCACTGAAGGGGTGCCCGTGTTGGACATGGTGCGCATCGTCCGCTGGCTGGCCGACAAGCCCGTGCGCCTCATCGGCCCCAACTGCCCCGGCCTTATCACCCCCCGCACCCGTACCAAGGTGGGCATTATGCCCGGGGCCATCCACCGCCCGGGCAAGGTGGGGGTGGTCTCCCGCTCGGGCACCCTCACCTACGAGGCGGTGATGCAGTTGACCAGCCTGGGCATTGGGCAGTCCACCTGCGTGGGCATCGGGGGCGACCCCATCAGCGGGACGACTTTCGTGGATGTCCTGCGCATGTTCAACGACGACCCCGAGACGGAGGCGGTGGTGCTCATCGGGGAAATCGGGGGCACCAAGGAGCAGGAGGCGGCGGAGTTCATCAAGCGGGAGATGCGCAAGCCGGTGGCTGCCTTCGTGGTGGGGGCGACGGCTCCGCCCGGCAAGCGCATGGGGCATGCGGGGGCCATCATCACGGGCCAGTCGGCCACGGCGGTGGCCAAGATCCAGGCTCTGCGGGAGGCGGGGTGTTGGATCATCCCCACGCCCGCCGACATCGGGGCCGTTACCCAGCGCATGCTGAGGGAGGCGGGGATAAAGGTATAGACCCCCTCCAGCGCGCCAGCGCCCGGAAGACGGTGCGCTGGCTCACTCCAAAGCGCTGGGCCAGTTGGGGCACCGTGAGCCCCTCCCGCTGACGCACCTCCCAAATCTGCCGGTCCCGCGCCTCCCGCTGCTGGGCCAGCCACCGCCGATACCCCTCCGGGTCGTCATACTTGCACTGGGGCAGGGGGCACTGCAGACACGCCGGCGACACCTCGCACCCCTCATCCCGATAGGGGTAATACTCGGGAAGCACATCCAGCAAAGGCAAACCCCGCCGCGTCATCCTGCACCCCCTTTACCGCCCCACTCCGACCGCCTCGGGGACACGCCCCCGTGCCACCCGGGGCAGGTAACGCCCCGCCTCCAGAAGCAGAGCGGTGCTCATCAGGAAATCGTCGTGCCCTTTGCGGGCGTCCACGAAGAAGTCCATGCGCCCGCCGGGGAGGTAGTGGGCCTCGGCCTGCTCCATCTGCCGCCAGAACTCCTGGCACTCGGGGGAGCCGTCCCGGGCGTAGACCTTCAGGCGTCCTGCGCCCACGGCCGCCAGCAGGTCAAACCCCAGGCGCGCCTTGCGGGGGGCGGTGAAGACGAAAGGCTGCACCACCCCCTCCCCCAACGCCTTCACCAGCATGCTGGTGAGACCCGCCCCGATGCCCGTGGCGTCCACCACCACCCGACGACACCGCCACACCCGCTTCAGCAGGTCCACCAGACGGGGCACCAGGATGTGGTGCGCCTCCCCTTGCCACCAGTAGTGCTCCACGATGCGCACCGTGGGCTCCGGGTGCAGGTCGTCGCACGCCGAAAAGTCCAGCTCCCCGATGCTCACCACCGTGGCGTCGTGGGGTGTGGGGCGGGGGCCTTCCGGCGCCTGCCAGGGCTCGCCCCCCACATCTATCCCCGCCACATATATCCCCCCTGGTTGGGGGGCACGCAGGCGGGGGTGGTCCCCCTCCAGCAGGGCCAACAGGGAACGGGAGAAGAGACCTCCCCCGCCCGCCACCGGCAGGAGGCGATACTGGGTGCGGAAGAGGGGGTGGTCCTCCCCCAGGCGTTGGCGCTCCGCCTCTACATACTGGGCATAGGCGGGGTTATAGCGGGCCACCTCCTCCCACTCCACCCGGAAGTGGCGTGGGATGCCGTCCTTGCGCTCCAGTTCCTGGTTGAGGGCCTTCATCTGCTCCAGCAGCGTGTTGCCATCCCAAGGCGTGCCGTAGAGGACGGTGGTAACCTGGTGGGCAGCCCCCATCGGGCGCACCTCTTTGGTGAACTTCTCGGCGTCCACCTCCTGGGCCTCGTCCACCTCCAGGAGGAGGCTGGCGGTGTGGCCCACGATGTGGGTGCCGGGCTCGCAGGAGAGGAACACCTGGCGCGCCCGCCCCAGGCGCAGGATGTGCCCCCCCTCGGAGCGCACCAGGCGCAAAAGGCCGGCGTCGGCCAAGCGGTCCTGCAGACGGCGCTTGCTGATGAGCACCTGGGGCACAAAGGTGGGAGCACACTTCACCAGGTCGCCCCCTGTGTGCATGTGGGTGGCCAGTAGGAACACCTCCAGGAGGGCGGAGAGTTCGTTCTTGCCCCCCTGGCGGGCGATCTCCACGCTAAAAGTGAGGCCCCGGCGGTGCAGGACGCTCTCCAGCACCGCCCGTCCGATGCGGGCCTGGTAGGGGCGCAAGGTGGGCAGGGGCATAGGCACCTCCTACTGCAGGAAGCCCAGAACAATCTGCACCACCACCGCCCCCACCACCAGGAAGATCAGGCCATTCACCCGCCCCTTGAGGTCCTCCAAAGAGCGCTCCAGGGCGGCGATGCGCTGTTCCAACAGGGCGTCAAAGGCCGTCGGGGGGCGCAGGTCGACGGGAGGCGTCGGAGCCTTGCGCAGACGGCGCAGAGCCTCTTCCAACGGCTTCATGGCTTCTCCTCCCCCAGCCCCAACTGGGTGCTGATGCTGGTGAGCACCTGAGCCAGGGCCTGCCCCAGGTCCTCCCCCGCCTTAGGGGAGAGGCGATACTTGGTCGCCACCAGGCGCAGCAGGGTGTTCATCCCCTTCAGGAGCAGGTCCAGACGTTGGGGCTCCCGCTGGGCCAGGGCCAGAAGGCGCAGGCGCAAAAGGGCGATCTCCTCGTCCAACCCCTCCACCTGGCGGGCGCGGGGCAGGCGCAGGCGCTCCGCCTGGGACAGGGCCTCGGCGTAAAACCCCTCGGGCGACAGGGTGCTGTTACTGGCCATGCGTCCCCTCCGGGGTCTCCAGGCCCTGCAGGGCGTGGAGGAGGTCCTCCAAGGCGTCGGGGGGAAGGCGTTGGGCGGTGCGCAGGACACCCAGCAGGAGCAGGTAGGCGGCCACCTCCCACCGCTCCTGGGCGATGGCGTGGGACAGGGCGCTCACGGGGCACCTCCTTTGGGGCGACGATAGGCCCGCAGGATGAGCAGGGCCATCGCCCAGGAGACCCCCCAGGGCACCGCCCACACCAGGGCCAGCACCCCCTTCCCCAACGGCTCCAGGAGGGGGGCCACGCTCACCCCCAGCAGGGCCAGGTTCACCCCCACCAGCAGGAGCACTGCCCACCGCTTGGCCCGCCGGGGCGGGCGCCGCACCAGGGCGTAAGCGTTCCAGGCGCTGGCCAGGGCGGTGGCCCCGCGCTCGCCAGCCACCAGCAGGGTCAGAGCATCGGGCATGTGGGGGCCTCCTGGGCTTCTGGCAAGGGGAAATATAGAACATATGTTCTAGTTCTGCAAGGCGGGAATGGCACACCAAAGAGCAGACGCACGCCCTTCACGGGCATCAAAGGGCTGTGGGGGCACAAGCCGAGCGCTCTTGCCCTCTTATGGCCGAGGGGTTATGCTCCTCACAGGCAGTGTCCCAGGAGGCACCTGTGGGGCTGGTCAAAGCCCGAGGCTGGATAGGCAGAGACAGGGAACACCTGCACGAGATGGAGTTCCTGGTGGACACCGGCTCCTTCTACACCCTGCTTCCCCCGCATCGTGCAGCCGCGCTAGGCATTGCCCTCCCCCTTACAGGGCCGGTCGTCCTGGCCGACCGTCGGACAGTGTCTATCCCGTTGGACATGGCCTATCTACGCCTGCAGGAACGGGAGGCCGCCATCCCCGTGGGGGTATCGGAGGTACCCATGCCCCTGTTGGGCGTTACCGCTTTGGAGGCCCTGGGCCTGGCAGTAGACCCGGTGAGCGGACGCCTTGAGCCCACACGCCCCTTCGGCCCTGCCGCCCTGGGGCAGGTGCCTCCTCCTTGAGGGGGGACGCAGAGGGAGCCAGAAGCGCTCTATCCGTCCAGCAGGCCCCGCACCAGGGAGAGGAACTGGTGCACCAGGACGGTGTTCCCCACCACAAAGCCCTCGCTGGTGAGGGTGGCGAGCTGGCCGTGGAAGTCCAAGGCCACCCCTCCCGCCTCCTGCACCAGCACCAGACCCGCCGCCACATCCCAGGGGCGCAGGCGCAAGTGGAAGTAGAGATCTAACCGTCCGGCGGCGGCATAGGCGAAGCCCAGAGCCGCCGAGCCGGTGGTGCGCCCCCCCATGACCTGGGGAAAGGTGCGCTCCAACAGAGCCAGGGTGCGCAGGCCCAGAGTATCGTGGGTGCTGATGTCGCACCCGACGATGCTGGAGGCCAGGTCGCGCCGGTCGCTCACCCGCATGGGCGTCCCATTGAGCCACGCCCCCCGCCCCTCCACGGCGAAAAACGCCTCCTCCCGTATGGGGTCGTAAATGACCCCCACCACCGGCATGCCCCGCCAGGCCAGGGCCAGGCTCACGCAGAAAAAGGGAATCCCCCGGGCGAAGTTACGGGTGCCGTCCAGAGGATCCAGAATCCACGCCCACTCCTGGGAGGGGAAGGTTGGGGCCGTCTCCTCAGCCATCACCCCAAAGGAGGGAAACTCCCTGCGCAGGGCGTCCAGCACCTCCTGCTCCACCTGGCTATCCACCTCGGTAACCAGGTCGCGGGGGCCTTTGGGGGTGATGCGCAGGGGGCTTCCGAAGCGCTGGCGGAGGGTGCGCCCCGCTTGGAGGGCAACAGCCAGGGCCACCTGGTCGGCAGAGGTGCCGCTAGCGCTGACAGGCAACGGAGGAATCGCAGGGGCCATAGGGTTATGCAGGGGGCTGACCCAGGCCCATGCGCTCCCGCACCTCGGCGATGGTGGCCTGGGCGATAGCCCGTGCCCGGTGCGCCCCCTCCCGCAGGATGGCGTCTATCCTCTGGGGATGGGCAGCTAACTCCGCCCGCCGCTCCCGGAAGGGGGCCAGATACCTGTTGATGGCCTCGGCCAGTTCCCCCTTGCAGTCCACACACCCGCGCTGGGCAGTGGTGCACTCGTTGTAGACCGTCTGCGTCCGGGCAGCGTTGAAGAACTTGTGGAGGGTGTAGACATTGCACACCCACGGCCGCCCCGGCTGGTCGCGACGCAGGCGCTCCGGGTCAGTGAAAGCCCGCAGCACCCGGGCGCGGGTCTCCTCGGGAGTGGCCGCCAGTTCAATGTGGTTGTCCAGGCTCTTGCTCATCTTCTGCTTGCCGTCCAGGCCCAACACCAGGGGCGTCTCGGTGAGTTTAGCCTGGGGCTCGGGGAAGGTGGGGCCGAACATGTAGTTGAACCGCCGCACGATCTCCCGCGCCAGCTCCAGATGGGGCAGTTGATCCTCCCCCACAGGCACCGTGTCGGCCTTGTAGAGGATGATATCGGCCGTCATGAGCACCGGGTAGCCCACCAGCCCGTAGTTCACCGACTCCTCGGTCTCCTCCATCTGGCGCACCTTCTCCTTGAAGGTGGGCACCCGCAGCAGCCATCCCAGGGGGGTAACCATAGAGAGGAGGGTGTGGAGGGTCATCACCTCCGGGACATGAGACTGGACGAAGATGATGGAGCGCTGGGGGTCCAGGCCCGCCGCCAGCCAGTCCAGCACCATCTCCCGAATAAGAGTGGGGAGGTCACGGGTCTCCTGGGGCTTCATGGTGGTCAGAGCGTGCACATCCACCACGCAGTAGATGCACTCATACTCCTCCTGGAGGGCCACCCAGTTGCGCAACGCCCCCAGATAGTTGCCGATGTGGAGGCGCCCCGTAGGGCGCATGCCCGAAAAGATGCGACCCTTCCCCATACTGGTGCTCTATCAAACCTCCCTATACGCCCGCAAAGAATCTGCACGAGAGACGCCCGCCTGCCGGCATAGGCTCTGGAGGGGAGAGGCCTTGATATGCGGGTGGTCGGGCCTCGGGAGAGGTGTCCGTGTGCCGTCAGGGTTCTCCCCAACCATCGCAATATGCTCCCCTATACGCACGACTCTGAACCCAAGCCGCTCCAGCGCTTTCACCACCTTTTGCCGCGGGGCACCGACGGGGAACTTTGTCATCTACATCGTTACGGCGCCCTCGGCAACAAACACTTCCTGTAAAGGCTCGTGCCCCTTGAGGACCTCCTCCCCACAGGTTTGCACGTGGAACGCAAGGGTCGATGTGACATCGGCCAACGCCTCTTCGTAACTATCCGCCTGTCCCACCACACCCCCCAACCCGATCGGATACGCCACATACCCGCCGGGGTGCTCCTCCACCCCTGTGATGGTTTTGACCATAAAGGCTCCCTCGGGAGAAGGGGCTTGCCCCGTCCTCGGCTCCACCTTCTATCCTAGCAGACGGATGACGGCATCGCCCATCTGACGGGTGGAGAGGGTCGGCTCCCCCGGGCGGGCCAGGTCGGCGGTGCGATAGCCCTCGGCCAGGGCGCGTGCCACCGCCGTCTCCACCGCCTGGGCCTCGGCGGACAGACCCAGCCCATAGCGCAGGAGCATGGCCACGGTGAGGATGGTGGCCAGGGGGTTGGCGATGCCCTTGCCGGCGATATCGGGGGCGCTCCCGTGAATCGGCTCAAACAGACCAAAGGCGCGCTCCCCCGGCTTGGGGATGCGGGCCAGACTGGCCGAGGGGAGCATCCCCATACTCCCCGCCAACACCGCCGCCTCGTCGGTCAGGATATCCCCGAAGGTATTCTCGGTTACGATGACATCAAAGCGCCCAGGGGTGCGCACCAACTGCATGGCGGCCGTATCCACCAGCAGGTGCTCCAGGGTTACATCGGGATACTCCCGCGCCAGTTCCAAGGCAATCTCCCGCCACAGGCGGGAGGTCTCCAGGATGTTGGCCTTGTCCACGGAGCAGAGGCGTTTGCGGCGGGCGCGGGCCAGTTCAAACCCCACCCGCAGGATGCGCACGATCTCCTCCTCCGTGTAAGCCATAGTGTCCACGGCGCGCCGCCCCCTTTTGGTCTGCCAGCGGCGCTTGGGCTTGCCGAAGTAGAGGCCCCCCGTCAGTTCCCGCACCACGATGAAGTCCACTCCCTGGAGCACGGCGGGCTTGAGGGGGGAGGCATCCACCAGCCAGGGATAGACCTTGACGGGGCGCAGGTTGGCGAACAGGCCCAAGCCCTTGCGCAGGGCCAGAAGCCCGTCCTCGGGGCGGACTTTGGCTTTGGGGTCGTCCCACTTGGGGCCGCCCACCGCTCCGAACAGGATGGCGTCGCTGTTTTTGGCGGTTTGGAAGGTGGCGTCGGGGAGGGGGGTGCCGTGGGCATCAATGGCGCACCCGCCTACCAGGGCGTGGGCGAAGGTGAAGGTGTGGCCGAAGCGCTGGCCGACGGCCTCCAGCACCCGCACCCCTTCGGCGATGACCTCGGGGCCGATGCCGTCGCCCGGCAGGACAGCGATGGTATAGTGCATCGGAGTCGGCTCCTTTCGGGGCGTGCCTGATGCGCCCCTGGGTTTTGGTCTCTTGTACCTGGTCGCCCTCCTATCCCCCCGCTTGCCGAATGACCCGCTTGGGGAGTTCCTTGCGCAGGCGGTCTATCTTGCCCTTGACTCTCTTGAGGGCCCTGTCCACCTCATCCTGATCCATCAGGCGCAGGCCTTGCTCTGTCAGGGTGGCCACCTGCACCGGCCCCCCGCAGTCCACGCACAGAGCACTCACGGCGTCCACCACATAGGCCACCAGCGCCACCGCCTCCTTCACCCTTATCCCCGGGAAGTAGAGGTCGCTCAGCACCATATCCCCCACATCGCGCCCCGACCCATAGCATTCCCAGGTGCGCATCTCGCGAGGGTGCATCTCCTCCGCGTCAATCGCCCACAGGCCCTTCTCCCCACCGTCCAGAAAGCCTGCGACCAAGATCTGGCGCTCCTTGACGGCGCTTTCGCCCCCCTCCTCGGCCATCTTGCGCAGAACCCCTTCAATGAGGGTGAGCGCCCGTGCCGGCGTGAGCGGGGTATTCTCGCCCTTCTCGTCAAGAACCTCCCCCAAACGGCGGGTGAACACCTCCCCCAGCGTGGGATTGCCCGCCGAGACAATGGCGAAGCGCCCCTGCACCAGGTGAATCTGGGGCCAGTAGCGGAAGAAGTTGCCCCGCGTCTCTTGGGAATCACAGGCGAACACGGCCCCGTCGGCGCACCGCAATCCAATGGCTATCGTCATGGATCGCTCCCGCCCCGCACCTGCTATGGGGATATTCTACCAGAAGGCCCCGTGTGCCTGGCACGGCCCGTGCGCAACCGAGGCTTTCAGGCCTGTGGGCCCAGCGGTTATGGGGGAGGGGGCGCGCCTGGACCAGGCGGGGGGACGCTCCGTCAGCATCCCGGCTCCCCAGGATGACCACAGCAGTCCCGCGGCGGAGGGCCAAACCGTCGCACCAGATTGCGTACCGCCACCCCCAGCCTCTTCAGCACGGGCAAAGGCGAGGCGCGCCAGTTGGCCGCCACCTCCCGCAGACTCCCCCGACGGCGGGGCGTGGTCATAGCCCTTCGCTCATGTCTGCGAGGAAGCCATCCCCGCCAGTTTACGCTTGGTGTATTCTATCAGCCCCCCAGCCGCCAGCACCTCCAGCATAAAGGGCGGGAAGGGTTTGGCGCGGAAGGTGGTGCCCCGGGTGAGGTTGCGAATCGTCCCCGTGGAGAGATCAACCTCCAGTTCGTCTCCCGCCTGGGTGCCGTCCACCGCCTCGGGACACTCCAGCACAGGCAGCCCCAGGTTGATGCTGTTACGGAAGAAGATGCGGGCGAAGGTCTTGGCGATGATGCAGGAGATGCCCGACGCCTTGATGGCGATGGGGGCGTGTTCCCGACTAGAACCACACCCGAAGTTCCTATCCGCCACAATGATATCTCCGGGGCGCACCCGTTTGACGAAGTCGGGATCAATGTCCTCCATGCAGTGTGCAGCCAACACCTTGGGGTCGATGGTATTCAAGTAGCGGGCAGGGATAATGACATCGGTGTTCACATCCGCCCCATACTTGTGGACACGACCACGCAAGATGGTCTGCATGCTCCCTCCTTCCTCAGGGCTTACCGCCCCGTTACCAGAATGCTGGCCGCCAACCCCACCAGCCCCGCCAGCACCGTGACCATAATTCCTACCAACCAGTAGAACTGCGTCCGCATCTCCTGGCGCAGGGAGCCGATCTCCTCTCGCGTCTCCTGGCGTAAAGCCGCTATCTCCTGGCGCAGAGAGCCTATCTCCTCCCGCGCCTCCTGGCGCCCCGTCGCCATCTCCTGCCGTATCTCCTGGCGCCCCGTCGCCATCTCCTGGCGCAGCGCCAAAAGGTCCGCCTCCAGGCGCGTCAGACGCCGATCCACCTGCTCCAAAATCCCCTCCACACGCGCCAGGCGCTCCGCTTCCGTGGTCATCGTTCACCCCCGCATAGCCAACAGCACATCCTCGGCCCGGGCAACCTCTTCGGGGTGGGCGATGCGCCCCAGCACGGCACTGGCCGCCGCCACTGAGGGGTTGGCCAAGTAGGCCTCCGCCTTCGGATGACCCATGCGCCCAGGGAAGTTGCGATTGGAGGTGGAGACGCACCGCTCCCCCTCTGCCAGAACCCCCATATATCCCCCCAAGCACGGCCCGCAGGAGGGGGTGCTCACGGCGCACCCCGCCTCCACGAAGATGTCTATCAGCCCCTCCTTCAGCGCCTGCTTGTAGACCTGGGTGGTGGCAGGTATCACGATGCATCGCGTCCACTGGGCCACCTTCCGCCCCTTCAGGATGGCCGCCGCCTCCCGCAGGTCCTCCAGACGTGCATTGGTGCAGGAGCCGATGAACACCTGGTCAATGGCGATGTTTTTGCTGGCCAGTGCGCTGGCCGTGGCAATGTTCCCTGGAGAGTAGGGCATAGCCACCACCGGCTCTATCTTGGAAGCGTCATACTCGTAAGTGGCGGCGTAGTAGGCATCGGGATCGGGGGTGTAGACCTTCCACGGCCGCTTGGCCCTGGGACGCACATACTCCAACGTTACCTCGTCAAAGGGCACGATCCCCGTCTTCCCCCCCGCCTCGGCCACCATGTTGCACATGGTGAAGCGGGCATCCATGGACAGGGTGCGAATGGCCTCCCCCTCAAACTGCATGCAGGCGTACAGCGCCCCGTCGGTGCCAATCTGCCCGATGGTGTAGAGGATGAGGTCTTTACTGCGCGTCCAGGGGCCGAGGCGGCCGTGGTAGATGAAGCGGAGGGTGTGGGGCACCTTCATCCAGATCTCCCCCGTGGCCATGGCTACCGCCAGGTCGGTGGAGCCGAAGCCGGCAGCGAAGGCGCACAGGCCCCCGCAGGTGGTGGTGTGGGAGTCCGCCCCCACATACACATCCCCCGGCACCACGATACCCTGCTCGGGCAAAAGAATGTGCTCGATCCCCGCCTGCCCCTGCTCAAAGTACACCACCCCATACTCCCGAGCGAAGTCCCGCATGGCCTTGGCCAAAGCCCCAGCAGCGATGTCCTTGTTGGGGACGAAGTGGGACGGGACAAAAACCACCCGGGAGGGGTCAAACACCTTCTTGACCCCCAGTTTCTTGAACTCCCGAATGGCAAGGGGGGCGGTAACATCGTTGCCCATGCACAGGTCCACCCGCACATTGAGCAGGTCGCCGGGGGAGACCTCCTTCTTGCCGGCATGGTCGGCCAGGATTTTCTCGGCAATGGTCATGCCCATAGTGGCCCTCCTCTTGGGGGCGTCTCTCGGAAGCCAGACCCCTTCCGATGCCCTACTGCGATTATATCGCTTCTCTCTTCACGCTTCCCGCCCACCCTCGCAGATAGCAGACACCACCCCCTGTTCCTGACCCCGCTGACCTTCCCCTGTGTCCTTTGGGGGGCGCACGGACTTACCCCTGGCTATCCCGGTGCACCACAAACGCCACCTTGTGGATCCCTAACGCCCCATCGGGGAAGGAGTCGCGCTCCACCTCCGCCTGCCACTGGCCGGTGCCGTCGGCCGCCCGCACCCGCAGGGTTGCCCTGCCTGCCGTGGTCACGGGTTTGCGGGCCGTCCAGATATGCCAGGTGTACGGGGAAAGGGCCGGACGCACCAGCGCCTGCTCCCAAGTTTGTCCCTCATCCCAGCTTATCTCCACTCGGCTGATGCCCCTGTCCCCAGCGTAGGCGATGCCCGCCGCCTCTACCTGCCCCGCCTGCACCCTCTGGCCTGTGCGGGGTGTCCAAATCTGACTGGTGGTATGCACAAAGGCGGTATCGCTCCATCCCTGCTCCTGCCAGAAGCCCGTGAAGTCCTCGGCCACAGGGCGAATACGCGTCAGCCACTTGACGCTCTTCAATCCGTAGCGCCCCGGCACCAGCAAGCGGGCAGGATAGCCGTGCTTGTGGGGGAGAGGCTCCCCATTCATGGCATAGGCCACCAGCACATGCTCCTGCAGAGCCACCTCCAGCGGCACGCTATCGGAGTACCCGTCGGCGGCGAAGAAGGCCACCTTCCGCACCCCCTCCTGCACCCCCGCCCGCTCCAACAGGATACGCAGCGGAACGCCCCTCCACAGGGCAGTGCCGATCAGATCCCCTCCCACCGGGTTGCTGATGCACTGGAGGGTAACCGCTATCTCCACAGCGGGCAAAGCCAGCAGGTCGCTATACGAGAGGGTCATAGGCGACCGCACCAGGCCCTCTACCTGTAGGCTCCATTGGGCGCTGTCCAGGTGGGGGTCCACGAAGTTCTTGGAGACGGTATAGAACTGGGCGGTAGGGGTAATGTCTGTGGGCAGAGCACCCGCAGGGCGACGAGGGTGGCGCGGCAGGGCAAGACGGGGCAGTCCGCCCACCAGGAGGCGGATGCCCCCCAAGACCCCCAAACCTGCCACCCCCCACAGGGCCAGTCGCCCCAGAGCGGAGCGCCGATCCGGCCGGGGCGGGCCGGGGGCCAGGGCCAAGGAGACCCCCCCCGCCACCAACCCCGCCACGCCACTGGCACCCACCACCCCTGCCCAGAAGCCCAGCCCCGTTCCCCCCGCCAGCCACCCCAACCCCACCGCCATCAGCCCCAACCCTCCCCCAACTACCCCTGCCCACACCAAAGGCGACCGCCTCCCCGCCATCCTGCCCCCCACCACAACCACACCCGCCCCCATTCCCACCAGCACCAGGGACAGCCCCACCAGTAGAAGAGGCTTGGCCAGATACAGGAGCCTATCCAGTAGGAAGCCAAACAGCCAGCCGGGCATGGCCTGCACCAGACGCTCCGCCACCACCTCTTGCAGGGAGGGGGCCTGGAGGGCAAAACCTGCCCCCAGCAACAGCAGTGCCCATAGCACCCCCACACCGATACCCACACCCACAAGACCCCTCCGCGTCTGTGTGCGGTGCTCCATGCGCGCCCTTCCCCCTCGTATGATACGCTAACCGTAGGATTGGGATACGCATGGGCACACTATATGTGGTCGCCACCCCCATAGGCAACCTGGAGGACATTACCCTGCGGGCTCTGCGGCTGTTGCGGGAGGTGGCCCTCATCGCCGCCGAAGACACCCGCACCACCCGGGGCCTGCTGGCCCATTATGGCATCACCACCCCCCTGGTCAGTTTTCACCGCCACAATCAGGCCCAGCGCCTGCCCCTTCTTCTAGAGCGCTTACGCCAGAGCGATGTGGCCCTTGTGAGCGAGGCGGGCACCCCCGGGGTGAGCGACCCAGGGCAGGCACTGGTAACGGCAGCGGTGCAGAAGGGCTTCCCGGTGGTGGTTGTCCCTGGCCCCTCGGCAGTAACGGCAGCCCTGGCAGTCTCGGGCCTACCTGCCGACTCCTTCCTGTTCCTGGGTTTTCTGCCGCGCGCCCCGACGGAGCGCCGCAGCCTTTTGGGGCGATGCGCCTCTTTACCCTTTACCCTTGTGTGGTTTGAAGCACCGCACCGTCTGCGGGCCTCCTTGCAGGACGCCCTGGAAATCCTGGGCGACCGCCCCTGCGCCATCGGGCGCGAGTTGACCAAACTCCACGAGGAGGTGTTCCGGGGAAGCCTGGCCCAAGCCCTGGAGCACTTCATCCAGCCGCGCGGGGAGTTTACCGTCGTGGTGCGTGGCGCACCCTCGTCCCCCGAGGCTTGCTGGACAGAGGCCCAAGTGGCACAGGCTTTACGAGAGGCGTCGGCACAGGGCCTGCGTCCTAGCCACGCCGTCGCTCGGGTGGCACGCATGGCCGGGTGGCCCCGAGCACAGGTTTATGCTGTGTGGCGTGCCCTGGGGGGAATCGGCCCCAAAAAGACCGTATCCCCTGGCTCGGACAACGCCTAATCCCAGACGAAAACGCCGTCAAAACCCTTGACAAGCCTTCGGTGCAACCTTTAGAGTAGGAGCGTCAGACAGCCCCCAGGAGACCTGGGGCCGTTGGAGGGAGTAGATATGGTTGATACCGCTGCTCGTCCCGCGCGCAAGCCCCGCATCCGTGAAGCCCCCGCGAGCATCGCCGTTGTGGGTGTTGGAGGTGGAGGGTGCAACGCTGTCATGCGGATGCTTCGGGAACAGAAGCAGGTCCCGGGTGTGCGCTATATTTGCGCCAACACCGACATCAAGTCCTTGGAACGGGTGCAGGGGGCAACGGTGGTGCACATCGGGGAGCGCTTGACCCACGGTTTAGGGGCAGGCGGGAACCCCGAGGTGGGGGCCCAGGCTGCAGACTCTGCCCGCACCGCCCTGAAGAGGGCCATCGGTCGGGCCGACCTGGTCTTCCTCTGCGCTGGCATGGGCGGGGGCACAGGCACCGGCGCCGCCCCCATCGTCGCCGAGATCGCCAAAGAGACGGGGGCCCTGGTGGTCGGTGTGGTTACCACCCCCTTCTCCTTTGAAGGGGCCCGCCGTCTGGAGACCGCCCACGCCGGCATGGCCCGCCTGCGGGAGAAGGTGGACAACCTCATCGTCATCCACAACGACCGCCTCCTCAAACTGTTCAAGCGGGATGTGCCCATTGAGCAGGCCCTGACCATGGCCGACGAGGCCGTCATGCTGGGCGTCCTGTCGGTGGCTGAACTCATCAATGTGCCCGGGGAGATCAACGTGGACATGGCCGATGTGAAGACCATTATGAAACTCCCCGGCCACGCCTTGATGGCCCTGGGCACGGGCAAAGGCCCCGGCGGTGCCTTGGAGGCCGCCCGTCAGGCCGTTACCAACCCCCTCCTGGATATCTCCATTGACGGAGCCAAGGGGGTGCTGTTCAATGTCAACGGCGGCCCCTCTCTGACCTTGGGGGAGGTGAACACCACCGGTGAGTTCATCGCCTCCAAAGTGGACCCCCAGGCCATTATCTTCTTCGGCATGGTCAACGACCCCAACATGGGCGACAATGTGCGCATCACCATCATCGCCACAGGTATCCCCGACAAGCCCCCTCGCACCGTCTCCAGCGCCCCGAGCTTGTGGGAGGCGCCCCGCAAAAACTAACCTCACCTTCCGCCTGTGGGGGGGTGCCCCTACGCGGGCATCCCCCCACCTTTTTTCTGCTCGGGCTTACCCCCGTGTGCGCCCTTGCCTTATACTGGAAACACCACACCCTCGTCCTTGGAGGATGGGGTATGCCCCTGTACGAGTATCAGTGCACCGTGTGTGCCACCCGCTTTGAACGCCTGCGCCCGTTCAGCCAGGCCCACGAGCCCCTCGCCTGTCCGGACTGTGGTGGGCAGAGCCGCCGCCTGCTGTCCGTCTTCACCGCCTTCTCGGCCACCTCTTCCGGACAGACCCAAGCCATCGCCGGCGCCGGTGGAGGATGCAGCGGGTGCGCGGGGGGAGCGTGTGCCTCATGCGCCCACGGCGGCTAAACACCTTATCCCCCCACCCACAGGTGTCGTAGTCGCGCCAAGGGGGCGCCAGAGGCCCACCGCTCGGGGGAGGATATGGTTCACCCTCTGGTGGTCCCCGCATGGTGGGGGCAGGGGCCATCCACCCCGCCCTGACGCCTGCCCACTCCACCCACGCCCCGGCCCACGCCATCCTGTTTGCACTGGCGGGGGTGGCTCAGGCCATATGGGGTATGGTCTTCTGGCGGAGGCCCACCCTGTTCCTGTGGAACCTGGGTGTCCTGGGGACGGGGGCACTGGTGGTGGGAGATGTCCTGCCTGCTTTAGGGCCTCCGCACGCTGATCATGCCCATCCCCACTCCCACGACGACCACCCCCACAGCCACTAGCCCCTCTTGGTGCGCCGACGCAGCACCCACCCCAGGGCCATCACCAGCGTCGCCTGGGCCAGGGATGCCCCCGCCACCACCATCGTGGCCAGATACCAGAACCCCTCAGGGAACAACTGAATGAGCATATCCCGGGAAGGATCCAATTGCCAATAGGGGTTACGGAAGGCGATAATGTGAAACAGAGTGAACAGCCAGGGGAAGGCCACCGCTAAGGCCACTCCCGCCACCACCAGCACACCCAGGGCCAACCATCCCCCCACCAACAGCACCCGCCCCACAAACACCCGCCCCCGTTTCAGAAAACCCAAAAGCACCCCCAGGGCAATGACGCCCCCGCTCACCTCCTGCACCCGGTACACCCCCCGCACCAACACCCGCACATCCCGCATGTGGATGACCTCCCGCTGGTTGAACAGGGAACGCTCCACACCCCGCACGGGCACCCGCACCTCCAGCCACTCCTGCGGGCCGTTGAAGTAGGCGATAAAGGCGCGGGCCACCCGCTCCAAATCTGCCGGAGCGATGCCCGTTACCTCGGACACCCCGAACCGCTGGAAGCCGTAGGTGTACAGGGGAAGGGCATTGATGGCCAGGCGCACACTGGTGGTTACACAAAAGATGGGCAAGAGGGCCAGGGTGAGCACCGTGAAGAGCCAGGTGGCCCCGGTGAACACCACACGGACGGTCAGGGCAAGCATCGCGGGTCGCCCACGCAGTGCACCGGCTCCTCGGGGAAGTCGGGCGTTTCCACCTGAATGGTAGCGTGGTCAATGCCGAACTGGTGCTTCAAGTGCTCCCGCACCTGCACCAACAGGTCTTTGCTATCGCCCCGCTCCACCACCAGGTGCCCGCTCATGGCCACAAACCCCGTGGACAGCGTCCACACATGTAAATCATGGACACCCACAACACCCGGCAAGCGCAAAAGGCTCTCCCGCACCCGCTGCAGGTCAATGTGGGTGGGCACCGCCTCCAGAAGGATATCGGTGGTCGTGCGCAACAGGCGCACCACCGACACCACCAGGATGGCGGCGATGGCTAAACTGGCGATGGGGTCGGCCAGGTGCCACCCCTTCCAGAGAATCAAGACCCCCGCCGTCAGCACCCCCACGCTTCCCAAGGCGTCGCCCAGCACGTGCAGGAGCACCCCTTGCACATTGATAGTGCGCTGGCTCTGTCGCGCCAGAAGCAGAGCCACCGTGAGGTTGGCCAGCAAGCCCACCAGGGCGATGCCCAGCATCGGCCCGCCCAGCACAGGGGGCGGGTGGCGCAGGCGGTGCAGAGCCTCAAAAACGATGTACCCCACAACCCCCAACAGCAGCAGGCCATTGGCCAGAGCCGCCAGCACCTCGGCGCGGTAGTAGCCCCAGGAGTGACGCATCGTCGGAGGGCGGATGGCGAACCAGGCCGCCACCACCGCCATCCCCGTGGCCACCACATCGGTCAACATATGCCCTGCGTCGGCCAGTAGGGCCAGGCTCCCCGTCAGGATGCCCCCCACCACCTCCGCCAGCAGGAAGGTGCCCGTTATCCCCAGGGCCAGCAGCAAGACCCTTTGGCTCTGCCGGCGTGCCACCTGGTTACCGTTGACTGGGGCAGTGCGGGGCGTCTCCACGGCTCGCCTCGCCTTTTACCCTATAAGCAACCCCACCCCCACGTCAAGGCGAGGGCAGCCTGCCGTCTTGACACCCTTCCCCTGGCCCTCTAGGGTAACTCCCAGGAGGTATGCATGAGCACCATCCGCCGTCTGCTCCAGGGAGCCATTGACATCCACGTGCACTTCGCCCCTGACCCCCGGGTGGAGCGGCGCTCCGATGCTTTAGAGGTGGCCCAATATGCCAAAGCCCAGGGTATGCGGGGCCTGGTCCTGAAAAGCCACGAATACCCCACCGCCCCTGTCGCTTACACCGTCGCCCAGGTGGTGCAAGGGATCGAGCTATATGGGGGGCTTTCCCTAGACGAGGAGGTTGGGGGCCTCAACCCGGTGGCGGTGGAGGCGTCCGCCCGCATGGGGGCCAAGGTGGTGTGGTTCCCCACCTTCTCGGCCAAGGCGTGGCGGGAACCTGTCGGAGAGAAGGGGGGCATTCGCATCCTGGACGACAGAGGGCGCTTGGTGCCCCCGGTGCACCACATTCTGGAAATCACCCGCCACTACGATATGGTGCTGGCCACGGGGCACATCGGCGTGGACGAGACCTTCGCCCTGGTGGAGGAGGCGCGGCGGGTGGGCATCGGGCGCATCGTCATCACCCACGCCTCCAGCATGACGCCCCGCACGGGCCTGACGGTGGAGCATCAGAAGCGCCTGGCCCAGATGGGGGCCTACATTGAGCACTGCGTCCACGCCATGATGCCCACCACCTTGCGCATCCCCCCGTCCGAGATCGCCCAGCAGATCCGGGCCGTGGGGGAGGAGCACTGCATCCTGAGCACCGATTTCGGCCAGGCTTTCCACCCCATTGCGCCGGAGGGACTGCGCATGGGCATCGCCTGGCTGTTGGGAGCGGGCCTGAGCGTGGAGGCAGTGGAGCAACTGGTGAAGTACAACCCCGCCCGCCTGTTGGGCCTGGGGGGGTAAGGGATGGGCAACCCAGTGCTACGCCTGGCGCGGGGGCAAAGGGGAAACGCCGATCCCCTGGGGGGATAGGCCATGAAGTGGAGCGATGTCATAGAGAAGGTGTTACACGAGAATAAGGGTGTCGCTTCCCTCCATATCCTCTACGAGAGGGCAGCACAGTATCGACGCCTGCCCACGGGGGACTGGCGCAAGACTTTGCGGGGCGTTCTCTACCGCGAGGTGAAGCGAGGCCGCTTTGCCAAGGTGGGGCTGGGCGTCTATGCGTTGCCCTCCCTCACGGCACCGCAGCCCTCCGCCTATACCTATGCTTTACGAGGCCAGAGCGTTGAAGAGTACTTCCACAGCCTAAAGGGGGACCTCCACAGCACTATAGAGGGCATGCTCCTGGAGATAGGGAACTTCCTCGAATATCACACCTATACAGCCGATACCAACCGATATTTTGACAATAAGCCTCTACGGGACCTATGCACACTCCATCAAATTCCCGATTTCACTTACCCAGATATGAAAAAGCGTGTTGCCCGTTGTGATGTCATCTGGTTCACACGCTCCTCACACCCCTTCCCCAAATATGTGTTTGAAGTGGAGATAACCACCGATTTCACCAACTCTATGCTCAAGATGTTTGAGTTGAAAGATTTTGATGTGCGCCTGGTCTTGGTGGCCTCCGAGAGGCGCTCCGCGCTCTTTCACCAACGCTTGTCCCAGGAGCCCTTCGCCAGCGTGCGCTCCAAGTTCCACTTTCGCTCCTTTGAAATGGTCGGCAAATTCTATTTCAACTGCGTTGAGCACTATGAACTCAAAAGCACTTTCCTGCCGTAAACCAAACCCTCTGGGGCAGCCTTTGGCTATCCCCGCAAGAGGCCGGTGCTCACCTGCATCTCCCTTCGCCCTCTGGGGCCCAGTTCCCCCCTACTCCCTCAGCGGAATCTGCCCCCAGGTTACCCCCTCCGGATGAGGGTACAGCCCCTTCTCCTGCACCAGTTGCCGAATTTTCGTCAACGGCGCATTCACCTCCTCCGTAACGAGCACCCAATCCGGCGCCTCCGGCCACCAATAGGGGGAGGTGATCCGCACCACCTTCCCATCCTTAATGTTCAAATAGATCCCAAACTTCCGTACCGTCGGCTGGGTCATAGGCTCATCCTCCTCGGTGCAGCGGTATCGCCTACAAGCGCTCAGACACCACACTTCTCTCTGCTCGGGTGCCCACCCCCCCATACACACCTCGATAGGCGGGGGGCAACAGCAGAGCCACCCGCTCCATGACCATATCCGTCAATGCCTGCATCTGCTCCCGGGACAGACGCCCCTCCACCACGGGCAGGGTGAAGGGCTGGCCGATGCGCACCCGAATGCGCCCCGTGGGAAAGGCCACCCGCCACAACGGCCCCAGGTGCTCCGTGCCCGTGATCCCCACGGGCAGAATCGGTGCCCCCGACCGCAGGGCCAGCACCGCCAGCCCAGGCTGGCCCCTGCGCATCCCCCCGCGGGGGTTGCGATGCCCCTCCGGGAACACCACCAGGGTGCCATCCCGCTGCAAAAGGCGCAATGCCCACAGCATAGCGGGTGTATCCGCCCCGTCCCTGTCCACCGGGTAGGCCCCATACGCCCGCAAAAAGGCCCCCAACCCGAAGCGAAACAGGGTGCGCTTGGCCACGAAGCGCAAGCGCCGAGGGATGCTCACCGCAAGCAGGGGCGGGTCCAGGTTGCTCAGATGGTTGGCCACCACAAGCAACGGCCCAAAGAGGGGCACATTCTCCCGCCCCTCCACCTGCCAGTCGGCGAACCAGGTGAGCACCCGTCGGAACGCCCCGTTGGACACCCGATAGGCCCAATCAGCCACGGCCCTCCCCCCACCGCTGGTGTGCCAAAGCCAAAATCTTCTGCACCACCTCGTCTATAGTATACGGGTCGGTGTCCAAAAGGACAGCATCAGGGGCCGGCTGCAAGGGGGAGACGGCGCGGGTGGAATCCCGTCGGTCGCGCTCCTCCAAGGAGCGGCGCACCTCCTCCAGCGAAAAAGAGGCGGAGTTGGAGGAGGCCTGCAGTTCCCGCCACCGCCGCATGGCGCGCGTCTCCACCGAGGCTAACAGGAACACCTTCAACGGCGCATCGGGGAGCACCACCGTCCCGATGTCCCGCCCCGCCACAATGATGTTCCCCTCCTGGGCCAAAGCCCGC
>JANXCH010000004.1 GCA_025060295.1 Dehalococcoidia bacterium
GCCCAGGCCCAGGCTCTCCTCCAGGCTAACAACATAGAAGTCCTGGAACACTACAGTCTGCTGGGCATTTATCGGGTGCGCCTGCCCAAGGGGATGAGCGTTAAGCAGGCGTCCCAGCGCTTGGGGCCCAGCATCGCCTACATAGAACCTAACTACATCTTCGGCACCCAGCCGGCAGGGGAGGTGCACCTCACCCCCCTGGGTCAGGCCCCGACGGTGGCAACCGTGCAAGAGGGGACTGGCAAGACCCCCGCCCAACCGTCTCCCCAGCAAAGTGGCGACACGGTGCAAGTCGTCCGTGTCATCTCCCGGCAGAAGCCCGAGGCTGTGGAGGGCGAGGCCCTGGTAAAGTTCAAGGCCGAGGTCTCGGCCGCCCAGGCTGAGAGCATCCTACAAGCCCAGGGCATCCAGGTGCAGGAGCGCTACCCCCTGTTCGGCATCTATCGTGTTGCCCTCCCTAAGGGGATGAGCGTCGCCCAGGCCCAACAGCGGCTGGCGGGGCAGGTCGTCTACATAGAGCCTAACTATATCCTCCGCGCTGCGCCCACCACCCCCAACGATTCCCTGTTCGGACAACAGTGGGCCCTCCACAACACCGGCCAGACAGGGGGCACCCCCGATGCCGATATTGATGCCCCCGAAGCCTGGGACATCCAGCGGGGGAGCACCTCCACCGTCATCGCCGTCGTGGACACGGGCATTGACTTCAACCACAACGACCTGGCCGCCAATATGTGGCGTAACCCCCACGAGATTCCTGGCAACAACCTTGACGACGACGGCAACGGCTATCGGGACGATGTCCACGGGATCAACTGCATCGGCACCGCCACGAACCACGCGCCTCCGATGGACGACAACAACCACGGCACCCATGTGGCCGGCATCATCGGGGCCGTGGGGAACAACAACCTGCAAGTGGTGGGGGTGATGTGGCGGGTCAGCCTGATGGCCCTGAAGTTCCTCGGAGCCGACGGCTCAGGTACTACAGCCGATGCCATCGAGTGCATCCAATACGCGGTGGCCCAGAACGCCACTGGCACCAATGTGCGTGTTATCAACGCCTCCTGGGGAGGTGGCGGGTTCTCCACTGCCTTGCGGGACGCCATCGCCGCCGCCCGCGACCGGGGCATGCTGTTCATCGCCGCCGCTGGCAACGCCAATAACGATAACGACGCCTCCCCCTTCTATCCTGCTTCTTACGATGTAGAGAACATCATCGCCGTGGCCGCTTCCGACCACAATGATAACAAGGCGTCTTTCTCCAACTTCGGCAACCTGAGGGTGCACCTGGCAGCACCAGGGGTAAACATCCTCAGCACGGTGCCCAATAACAACGCCGCCTCGATGAACGGCACCTCTATGGCTGCACCCCATGTGGCGGGTGTAGCGGGCCTGCTGTTCACCCAGTTCCCCAGCCTCACTTACCAACAGGCCAAACGGCGCATCTTGTGCAGTGCGGACATCAAGCCCCAGTGGGCCGGCCTGACCTTGACCGAGGGACGCCTTAACGCCTATAACGCCCTGACGGTGGGCACCTCTGCCATTATCGCCCTGCCGTTGGCCCCCGATCGCAACTTCCGTGTCCTCTCGGGAACCCCGGTGGTCATTCGTGTCGAACTGTGTGCCGGCCAAGACCCAGTGCTGGGGGCAACGGTAACAGCCTCCTTCGCTAACGGCGACCCCGCCGTTACCCTGCGGGACGACGGCGTGGCCCCCGACACCACAGCCAACGACGGCATCTACGCGGGCAACTGGACCCCCCAGAATGCGGGGGCAGCAAACATCACCATCACGGCCACAAAGGCGGGGATGACCTCTGCGCCCCCGCGCACCATCCCCGGCCGCGTGCTCCGCAACCCCAACTATCAGAAGGCTACCGTCCCCTTTGAGTGGGTGGACATCCGGGGCATGGGCCTGCGCTTTGAGTTGGATGATGACGGCTGTATCCTTCTAGGATCCAGCATGCCCATCCCCTTCTTCGGCGATGAGTTCACCCAGTTCCAGGTGGACAGCAACGGCTATATCGGGTTTTCGGAAGCGCACCCGTGCGGACAGTATAATAACACCGCCATCCCCAACAGCACCCTAGGAACAGCTATCGCCGCCTTCTGGGACGACCTCATCGGCAAACCGCGCGCCTCCACAGGGGAGGTGTGGGTGGCCATTGTGCGCCCCCCCGCCTCGGCGTGGCGCTACTTGATTGTCCAGTGGCAGGATGTACAGCACTACCCCAATACCCCTTCCGGGGCCTCCTTCCAGGTGGCCATTGAGGAGGTTACGGGGCGCATCTTCTTCCGCTACTTGGACACGGACTTCGGGAACGCCTCTTACAACAACGGGGCTAGCGCCACGGCGGGCATCCAGTTGAACGCTAGCATAGGTCTACAGCACAGTTACAACCAGCCGGTGCTGACGAGCGGGAGCGCCTTCGTCATCTTCCCGCAGCGGCTGCCGGGCGAGGGATTGTTGCGCGTGGAGACACAGCCGCCCGCTGCCATTCAGATCTTCGCCAACGGAATCTTGCTCAACGAGTGGGGTGTCAACTGGCTGAAGCTGCCCCCCGGACCTTATCGTCTCGAGTTCCGTAATCCACCCTACGCATTGAACGCCTCCAACACTATCCTGGTGCGCATGCACCCCCCTGGCGGCGCGTTCACCGAACAGCCGGTTGACCAACCTGTCACGGTAGAGGCTGGGAAGACCACCGAGGTGATCATGCGGATATGGGAGAATGGCTATCTGCGCGTCACGACAGAAGGTGGAGATAACCCGACGATATTCGTGAACAATCATCCGAGAAACCAGTGGGGGCTATGGGTTCATGTGCCCCCCGGAACCTACACCGTTTCCTTCGGGCCGGTGCCCAACGCCACCACGCCCTGCTCCCGGACCGTAACCGTGGTCAGTGGGAGCGGGACACGGGTGCACGGCAACTACATTACGGGCACCTGCAACATTGTCCCCTATCCGTAGAGGCCTGCAGTACACGGGGCAAAACTGGCGAGGGGGGCATATACAGCTCCCCTCGCCTTTTCACGCCCCCGCTTGTGCCGACGGCGGAGTTGCCTCGTCATGGCGCAGGGAGACTGGTGTCTGTGGCAACTCCTCCTTTGCCGGCGCGAAGATGGAATCCCCCTCGGGCAGGGGCATACGCCGCACCTCCTCCTCCCGGGAGGGTTCGCCCCCCGGCACCACCAGCCCCAGCCCGCCCAGCAGAAGACGGCGCAACCGCCCTAACGCCTGACGACGGTTCATGTCCCCCATCCTAGTGCTCCATCACCGACCCGCCGTTGAAGTTGAGGGCCTGCCCTGTGATGTAATCGCACACCGGCGAGCATAGGAAGGCGATGAACCGCCCCACCTCCTCGTCGGTGGCGGCGCGCCCCAGAGGGATGGTCTTCAGCACCGCCTCCCACCGCTCCCCCCGCCCCAGGTCGTCCATGCGGGAAGTGTCCGTTACCCCCGGGCAGACGGCATTGACAGTGATACCATACGGGGCCAGCTCCCGCGCCACCGATTGGGTGAACAGGTGCGTGGCCGCATTGGCCGCTGCATAGGCTGAGGTATTAGCCTGCCCCCGCTTCCCCGCCGTGGAGGAGACATTCACAATCCGCCCCCAGCGCTGCCTCTGCATCACCGGGGCCACATACTTGGTGCACAGGAAGGTCCCCACCACCTTCACCTCCAACACCCGCCGAAAGACCTTCTCGTCCATCTCCCACACCGGCACCCGGTCGGGGCCACGGGCGAAGGCGGCGTTGTTCACCAGGATATCTATGCGCCCAAAGGTCTCCAGGGTTTTGGCCACCATCTCCTGCACCTGCTGGGCATTGGTTACATCCACCACCAGGGGCAACGCCCTGCGCCCCACGGCACAAATCTGCTCCGCCACGCTCTCAATATCCCTCCAGCCGATGCGCTTCTCATCCTCGGGGAAGGTGGCGGGGTCGCGCCCCGTGCCCGTGATAACCACATCACACCCCTCTTGGGCCAGGGCCACAGCTGTGGCCCGCCCGATGCCCCGCAAGCGCCCCGCCCCCGTTACAATAGCGACCTTGCCCTCCAACACGCCCATACAGTCATTTCCTCCTTGCAGGGGGGCATATGCCCCTTGCTTAGTCCTCTGAATGGTCAACCCTGTGGAGTGTCCTGACACCCGTTATGGGGGATGAGGGGGAGCCCCCCACACCCGCGCCACCACCCGGGCCGGCCCCCCATCGCCCCCGCCGATTTTCACAGGGAAGGCAAACACCTCAAAGGCTTTGCCCCACAGAGCCTCTAGGTTCACCAGGTTCTCTATAAGGGGTATGCCCGCCCCCAGCAGGATATGGTGCACGGGGAACCCGCTCCCAGGAGGGTCCACCGGGAAGTCCACCCCCACCGCCTTGACACCCTGCCCCCGCAGCCACTCGGCCGCCGCCGGCGCCAGGAAGGGATGGTGCTGGTAGTAGGTAGGGCTCCCCATCTCTCGTTGTGCCCACCCCGTCCACAGCAGGACGATGGCCTCCCACAGCCACGCCTCCCGCAGGGCATAGCGCACCGCCTCAAGGGTCAAGGGCTGGCCAGGCTGGGCATAACGGCGCAGGTCGGCCAACACCCCACGCCCCGTCCAGCGCTCTAACGGCACCTGGTCCACCGTTGCCCCCTCGGGGATGAAATGATACGGGGCATCCACATGGGTGCCCAGGTGGGTGGCCAGGGTGATGCGCGTATTGCTCCGTCCGTGCTGGGCATGGGTGTGGACAGGCTCGGCGCTGAAGCCGGGGAGACCCGGCACGGGCGTCACACGGTCGGGCGCCAGGGTCAGGGTCAGGTCCACCCACTTATGCACGAGGAGCCTCCAGGGAGGTCTGCTGCCACACCTCAAGGGCAACCTGACGCGCCAAGGAGGGGGCAAAACCCCGCCGCCTCAGGTAGGCGTACAGACGCCGTAAGAAGGTGGTTCGGGGCAGGCCTTGCAGGCGGGGTGCCCACTGCTGGGCGCAGCGGCGGGCCAGCACGGCATCGTCGCCCCCCTGCACAGCCTCTTGGGCTATGCGGGGGTGAATGCCCTGCTCCACCAGTTCGCGGGCTATCAGCCAGCGGGCCTTGGGGCGATGGCGCTCCCGCTGGGCGGCCCATACCTGGGCAAACCGCCGGTCGTCCAGGTAGCCCAAAGCCTTCAGGCGCTCCACCGCCTCCTCCACGGCGGCGGGAGAGAAGGTCTGCTCCAACCGCTGGCGTAGGCGCGCTTCGGTGAGGGGGCGTCGGGCCAGCAAGCGAAGGGCTTCGGCTACAGCCGCAGACGGTGTGCCCTCGGTCATACCACACCCTCCCGCCGCAAGGCCTCCACCTCGGGGGGCGTCAGCCCCAGCCAAGCCGCCAAGACCTGTGCGGTATGTTCTCCCAAATCGGGGGCGGAGGTGCGCACGCCCCCCGGCGTGCGGGAGTGGCGTATGGGGGTGTTGGGGTACTTCCACGCCCCGATGCGCGGGTGGGGCAGTTCCACCAACATCTTGCGGTGCTGGATTTGGGGATCCTGCACCACCTTGTCAATGGTGTTCACCGGCCCGCAGGGGATACCCAACGCCAGCAATTCGTCCAGCCACTCCTGGGTGGTCTTCTGGCGCATGGCCTCGGAGATGGCAGGCTCCAGGATGTGGTGATGCTGGGTGCGCGACCAGGAGGTCTGGAAACGGGGGTCATCTATCCATTCGGGATGGCCGATAGCGGCGCAGAATAGGGGCCAGTGGGTCTCGTTGCCACCAAAGATGGCCACCACGATCCACCCATCCTTGGTCGGGAAGGCTTGGAAGGGGGTGGCCGAGGGGTGGCGTGTGCCCAGGGGACGGGGCACCTCCCCCGTCGCCAGGTAGCGGGCGATGGCGTTCTCCAGAACCGCCACTTGGCAGTCCAGCATGCTGATGTCTAGAAACTGCCCTTTTCCGCTCTGCTGGCGCTCATACAAAGCGGAGCAGATGCCCACAGCGGCAAACAGCCCCGCCACGATGTCCCCATAGGAGGTGCCGGGGCGCACCGGGGGGCCGTTGGGCTCCCCCGTGATGCTCATCACCCCGCCCATAGCCTGGACGATGACGTCCAAGGCGGGGCGCTGGGCATAGGGGCCGTCCTGCCCGAAGCCCGATATGGCGCAGTAAATCAGGCGCGGGTTGCGCTGGGAGAGGGTGTCATAGCCGAGCCCCAGATGAGCCATCGTGCCGGGAGTGAAGTTCTCCACCAGCACATCGGCCTGCTCCACCAGGCGGAGGAACAGGTC
This sequence comes from Dehalococcoidia bacterium, assembly GCA_025060295.1. Taxonomy (NCBI): domain Bacteria; kingdom Bacillati; phylum Chloroflexota; class Dehalococcoidia; species Dehalococcoidia bacterium. The sequence continues at coordinate 6,260 of JANXCH010000004.1, forward strand.
CTTCCCGTAAGGATGCTGCAGGTTGAGGGTGATGCTCTTTTTGTTGCGATTGAGGGAGAGGAAGTAGGCGCTGACGCCATCCACAAAGGGGCCGGTGCCCCGGGCGGCGTCGCCCGTGCCGGGGCGCTCCACTTTCACCACCTCGGCCCCCAGGTCTGCCAAAATCATCGTGCAAAAGGGGCCCGACAGAATCCACGATAGGTCCACCACACGCACGCCAGCAAGGGGGCCAGCCACCGTTGATCCTCCTCACACCACAGGATAGGTTTATCCTAGCGGATGCGATGCAGAAAGGCTAGCCCGCCTATGGCGGGTGCAGGTGCACCTGCCCCTCGTCGCCTAGGAACAGGGTGAGCCATCCTTGCCCCTCCCCTTCGACCCGGCACCCCGCCCCCAGAAGGCTGTGGCGCAGGTGCACCCCGTGCAGGCTACTCCCCTCCAGAACGACGCTGTCCACCACCGTGCTGTCCTGCACATGGGTGCCGTCCCCCAGGCTCACCCAGGGGCCGATGTCCGACTCGTGGATAACGCAGTTGGCCCCGATGGAGAGAGGCCCCCGCAGGATACTCCCCCGCAGGTGGGAGCCCGCTCCCACCTCCACCACCCCTGACACCTGGCAATCCTCCAGGATGCCCTGAACGGCCCCGGACGTCCGCTCCTGCAGGACGCGCCGATTGGCCTCCAGCACCTCCTCTTTGCGCCCCAAGTCCAGCCACCAACGGGGGAAGCGACGGATGCGCACCCGTGCCCCCCGCTCCACCAGGGCCTGCAGGGCATCCGTAATCTCCAGTTCCCCCCGCGCCGAGGGCTTCAACTGGGCGATCACCTGATGCACCACAGGCGTGAAGGCATACACGCCGATGATGGCCAGATTGCTCTTGGGTTCGCGGGGCTTCTCCACCAGGCGCAGGGGACGGTCGTGGGCATCCACCTCCACCACACCGAAGCGCCGGGGGTCGGCCACCTCCTTCACCAGGGCAAGGGCTGCGGTGCCCCCCTCCTGCCAGCCCTGCAAGGCATCGGCGATCCCCCCTTGGAAAAGGTTATCCCCCAGCATGAGCAGGAACGGATCATCCCCCAAAAAGGAGCGGGCACAGGCGACGGCGTGGGCCAAACCCTTCGGCTCCTCCTGCACCACATAAGCCACCCGCATCCCCCACGGAGCACCATCCCCCACCACTTTGCGAATCTCCCGTCCGCTATCGGGGGCCACCACAATACCCACCTCCCGCACCCCCGCCTGGGCCAGGTAGTCCAACACATAAGCTAACACGGGGCGATTGCCCACCGGCACCAGGTGCTTAGGGCGGGTGTAGGTGAGGGGACGCAGGCGTGTGCCCTTGCCCGCCGCCAGTATCAGACCCTTCATGGGCACCCCACAGGTCGCTTTCCCTCAGCATAGGGGAGCGGGCTGGCCAGGGCAAGGGGATGGCCCCCTGGGAGCAGGGGGCGGCAGGGGAACTCGCCCCACGACCGACGCTGCACCTTGCCCCCCCCATGCGTGGTATACTGGAACTAGTCCACACCGCCCTCGGCCCAGCCGGGGGCATAGAGGCGGAGCAGAGCGTGCCAATACGGGACTACGAACTGGTATTAGTCATCAGCCCCGAGGTGGATGACGCCCGCACCCAAGCGGTGGTGGACCGGGTGCATCGCCTTATCACTCAAAAGGGGGGCACCCTCGTGCAACACGAGTCCTGGGGGCGTAAACGCTTGGCCTATCCCATCCGTAACTACAAGGAGGGGGCCTACTTTTTCACCCGCTTCCAGGCCGATGCCCAGACCTCCCGCGCTATCGAGCAGACCCTGCGCGTGACCGAAGAGGTCCTGCGCCACCTGTTGGTGAAAGTCGAATAAGCCTGCGGCGGTAGGAGAGGGATGGCAGGGCTGGTCAAGATTATCGTCATCGGCAATGTGGGTACCGACCCGGAGATGCGCTATACCCCCCAGGGCATCCCTGTAACCTCCTTCCGCCTGGCGGCCACCCGCACCTTCAACGCCCCCGACGGCACCCGCCAGCAGGAGACGGAATGGTTCACCGTGGTGGCCTGGCGGCAGTTGGCCGAGCAGGTGAGCCAGTACCTCACCAAAGGGCGCAGGGCCTATGTGGAGGGACGCCTGCGGAGCCGCTCCTGGGTGGGCAACGATGGCCAGACCCGCTGGGTCAATGAAATCTGGGCCGACCGGGTCCTCTTTCTGGACCGGCCCACCGCTGAGGCCCCCGCCGCCGATGAGGCGCCCGAGGAAGGCCCCTCGCCCAACGACCTGCCCTTCTAGCCACACCCCCCGAGGGAGGTGAAAGCCATGACCAGCACACCCCAGCCTGCATCCACCCCACCAGCCCCGCAAGCCCAAACCGCAGCGGCCGCCCGCCGTAAGGCACGCCGCCGCTACTACCCCCCGCGTAAGAAGGCCTGCCCCTTCTGCGTGGACAAGAACCTGGCCATTGACTACAAGAACATTGTCCTGCTCAAACGCTTTATCAGCGAGCAGATGAAGATTGAGCCGCGGCGCAAGACGGGGGTATGCGCCAAGCACCAGCGCCGTCTGGCCACGGCCATCAAACGGGCGCGCCACCTGGCCCTCCTCCCCTTCGTGCCAGACCACCCGCGCAAGACGGGGTGGACCGCCCCCGCCGAGCCCGCCCCCGCTCCCGCGGCTCCCCCGCCTCCCTCCCGTTAGGAGGCTAGAATGGCCAGCAAAGCCCCGCCCCGCCCCACCGAGATGCGCTCCAGTCGGCGCCGTCTAGCCCGCTGGCAGCAAGAGCAACGCAAGGCCCGCACCGCCCTCATCTTCGGCATCGTGGCGGTGCTGGTCATCCTAGCCATCCCCGCCTATGGCTACTATGCCACCTTCATCAAGCCCCCGCGGGAGTGGGTTGTCCAAGTCAATGACCGCATCTTCACCATGGGCTACCTGGTGAAACTCCTGCGCATGTATCAGCGGGGGACGGAACTGACGGGCCAAAACCCCAACCTAGGGACCATGCCCTTCCAAATCGTGCAAGTCATCAGCGAAAACGAACTGGTGCGCCAGGTGGCCCCCCGCTACAACATCACCGTCAGCAAGGAGGACATTGACCAAGAGGTGCGCCGCCGCATCCTGGGGACACGCCCCCCCAACGACACCACACCCCCCGACCAACTGGAGCGGGAGTTCCGCGAGCGCTATCGCCAATACCTGACCGCCATTCGCCTCTCCGAGCAGGAGCATCGCCAACTGGTGGAATGGGACCTCTACCGCGAGCGCATGCGCGACTACCTGGGCCAGACCATCCCCACCGTCCAGCCTCAAGTGCGCCTCTCCCGTCTCACCGTGCCCACCCAGGACAAGGCTCGGGAGGTGGTGCAGCGCTTCCGGGAAGGCCAACCCTTCCCCAAACTGGTCAACGAGTACTCCATTGACGACGAGGAGGTGCGCAAGGAGGGGGATATCGGCTGGGTCGTCAAGGGCATCCACACGGATCTCGACGAGAAGATCATCTGTCCGCCCGAGCCGGGCTCCAACCGCGAGACAGAGATGCCCGGCCTCTTCGCCGGCATTCAACCCGGCACCCTCCTCTGCCCCCAGATGCGCCCCACCGGCCCTGAGGGGCAGAATGTGTGGCAGGTCTACCTGGTTACCGAGGTCGCCTCCGCCCGAGAGGTAGACAGCCAGCAGAGGGAAATCCTGAAGACCCGTGCCTTGGAGAAGTGGCTCTCCGAGGAGCGCCCCAAGCACATCGTGCGCCTCAACTTCGACTCCGAGAAATACGCCTGGGTGGTGAAGCAGCTGCGCATCGCCTCCACCCCGACTGGGCAGACCACCCGCTAGAGGACTGCTATGGCAGAAATCGGCATCGGCCTCATGGGATTGGGCGTGGTGGGGAGTGGCGTGGCCCAGGTGCTCCAACAGAAGGGGACAAGCCTGGGCCAGCAGATCGGCGTTACCCTGGCCTTGCGGCGAGTGTTGGTGCGCACCCCCCACAAGCCCCGCCCCGTCGCCCTGCCCGAGGGCCTCCTGACCACCAACCCCGCCGACCTATTGGACAACCCCCAGTGCCATATCATTGTGGAACTGCTGGGGGGCGAGGAGCCGGCGGCGACCTACATTCGGCGTGCCCTGGAGGGGGGCAAGCATGTGGTAACCGCTAACAAGGAGGTCATCGCCAAACACGGCCCCTCCCTCCTGCGCCTGGCCCAGCAGAGGCAGGTGCACCTGCTTTTTGAGGCCTCGGTTGGGGGAGGAATCCCCCTCATCGGCCCCCTCCAGCGCGACCTTTTGGCCAACGACATCCTCTCCCTGCGGGCCATCATCAACGGCACCACCAACTACATCCTCACCCGCATGGCGCGGGACGGGGTGGACTACCAGGTGGCCCTGCGGGAGGCCCAGGAGAAGGGCTACGCCGAGCCCGACCCCACCAACGATGTGGAGGGCATCGACGCCGCCTACAAACTAGCGGTGCTCTCCCTGCTGGCCTTCCGCTCCTATGTGCCCGTCGCCCAGATTTACCGCGAGGGTATCACCCACCTGAAAGCGAAGGATTTCCGTTACGCCCACGAGTTGGGGTATGAGATCAAACTGCTGGCCATTGGGCGCAAGGAGAACGGGAAGGTGCAGGCGCGGGTGCACCCCGTCCTGGTGCCTGCCCACACCCTGCTGGCCAAAGTGGACGGAGCCTACAACGCCATCGAGGTGCAGGGGGATCTCGTGGGGAAGGTGGTGTTCCACGGCTTGGGGGCGGGGCCAGCCCCCACCTCCAGCGCCGTGGTGAACGACATCCTCACTATTGCCCGCACCCTCAAGGCCCAAGCGCGCCCCCTGCCCTGGGTGGATACCAGCACCGCCCTCCCCCTGCGCCCCATGGGCGACCTGCTCACCCAGTATTACCTGCGCCTGAATGTGGCCGACCGCCCCGGCGTGCTGGCGCAAATCGCCCGCATCCTGGGCGACCTGTCCATCAGCATCGCCTCGGTCATTCAGAAGGATGCCGACCCCACCGCGGGCACCGCCGAGATCGTGATCATGACCCATCCCGCTCGGGAGGGGGCGGTACAGGAGGCCCTGGGCCTCATCCGACGCCTGCCGGTGGTGCGGGAGGTGAGTAACCTGATACGGGTGGAGGCCGAGTAGGCCCATCCCACCCTCGGGGGGCGTATGCGTGAAGGCGTCTTATCCCGCTACGAGGCGTTCTTGCCCCTTACCCCCCAGACACCCCGCATCTGCTTGGGCGAGGGGAGCACCCCCCTGGTGCGTTCCCGCCGCCTGGAGCGCACGCTGGGGGCAGAAGAGGTCTACTTCAAACTGGAGGGGTGTAACCCCACCGGCTCCTTTAAGGACCGGGGGATGGTAGTGGCCGTGGCCAAGGCCCTGGAGCAGAAGGCCCGCGCCATTATGTGCGCCTCCACAGGCAACACCTCCGCATCCGCCGCTGCCTACGGGGCCTATGCGGGGCTCACCACCATCGTCCTGGTGCCCCAGGGCAACATCGCCCGCGGCAAACTGGCCCAGGCCATCGCCTACGGGGCGCAAGTGATAGCCATCAAGGGCAACTTCGACCGCGCCCTGGAACTGGTGCGCACCCTGGCCCAGCGCTACCCCATCACCCTGGTCAACTCGGTGAACCCCTACCGTCTGGAGGGGCAGAAGACGGCCGCCTTTGAGATTGTGGACGCTTTGGGCGACGCCCCCGATTACCTGTGCATCCCCGTGGGCAATGCGGGCAACATCACGGCCTATTGGAAGGGCTTCTGCGAATATGTCCAGGCGGGACGGGCGCGCCGGCGCCCCAAGATGTGGGGCTTTCAGGCAGAGGGGGCAGCGCCCCTGGTGCGGGGCCACCCTATCAAAGACCCCAAGACCATCGCCAGCGCCATCCGCATCGGCAACCCCGCCTCCTGGCAGGGGGCCCTCCGCGCCCGGGACGAGTCGGGCGGGCTGATTGACACCGTTACCGATGAGGAAATCCTGGAGGCCTACAAACTGCTGGCGCGGCAGGAGGGCATCTTCTGCGAGCCCGCCTCGGCAGCGGCTGTGGCGGGTCTTCTGAAGCAGGCTCGGCTAGGGGCCGATATGACCGGGAAGCGGGTGGTGTGTGTGCTGACGGGCACGGGCCTGAAAGACCCCGACCTAGCCAACCAGATATCCGACATCCCCCTGCACGAGGTGGCCGCCGACTGGGAAGCGGTGGAGGCAGTGGTAGTGGGGATGTTGGGGCGCTAGAGGGCCTGGTCTTCCACAATGCGGATGGAGCCGTCGGGGGAGGATTCCAGAAAGGCCCGCACCTCGTAGCCCTGCTTGCGCAGGTGGTCGCTTCCCCCCTGGTGACGGTCCAGGAGCACCGCCACCAACGCCACAGCGCAGTCCTCGGCCTCCACGGCGTTGATGGCGCGGAACAGGCTTCCCCCCGTGGTGCACACATCGTCCACAATGAGCACCCGCATCCCCTTCCCCAGCGGGCCTTCGATGAGGCGACGCGTGCCGTGCCCCTTGGGTTCACTGCGCACCAGGAAGCCCACCAGGGGATACCCCTCCAGGTGGCTCATCACTACCGTAGCCCCCACGATGGGATCGGCCCCCAGGGAGGGGCCCCCGATGGCCTGGGCGCGCACGGCGCGTGCCAGAGCCACCATCTCCTTACCGATCAGGTAGGCCCCCTCCGGGTCCAGGGTCAGCAGGCGTCCATCAAAGTAGTAGTGGCTCCGCTGGCCCGAGGAGAGGATGAAATCCCCAAACTTCAGCGCACCTTTGGCCTTAGCCAGGTCGAGCAGGCGCTGGCGGACCTCCCTACTCATGCCCTCCTCCCTTACGGTACAGGCCGTGTTGGGCGATGTACAGTTCCACGGGGCGGGGCACCCAGTAGCGAATGGAGAGGCCCATCCCCACCCGCCGCCGTATCTCCGTCCCGCTGATGCCGATATGGGGGCCATGCAGGAGCACCAGGCGCTGGGAGGCTCCCGGGAGCACGGCATCCAATACCTGGGGCGAGAAGTCCAAGTAGCCCGGGCGGGCCATCCCCACCAGGGTGCACATCTCCAGGATACGTTGGGGCTGGTGCCAGCGGGGGAAATCCTGCAGGGCATCCAGGCCCAGCAGCAGGTAAATCTCCGGCCCGTTGCCCCACTGGGCGCGCAGTTCCCTTAGGGTATCAAGGGTATAGGTGGGGCCGGGGCGGCGAATTTCCATGTCCGAGGCTTCAAAAAAAGGGTTATCCTCTATGGCCATGCGCACCATGGCCAAGCGGTGGTGGCCGGGGGAGATGGGACGCCCCGCCTTCAACCAGGGCTGGCCGGTGGGAATGAACAGCACCTTGCTCAGGCCCAGGCGCACCCTGGCCTCTTCGGCGAGAATCAGGTGGCCCATATGGATGGGGTCAAAGGTGCCGCCCAAAATGCCGATATTCACACCTGGCCCGACCCCTTTTTCCCCAGGATAGCATACCCCCAGGGGAACTACCCCACGCCCAAAAGGGCGGGGTCAGGCAGGGGGCGCACCGGCACCCCCCGCTGGGCCAGGTAGTCCTTCACCTGGGCAAGACGAAACTTCCCATAGTGGAAAATGCTGGCGGCCAGCACTGCCGACGCTTTCCCCTGGGTAAGGGCCTGGTAGAGGTGCTCCAACTCCCCCGCACCCCCACTGGCGATGACAGGGATGGACACCGCCTCGGCCACGGTGCGGGTGAGAGCCAGGTCATACCCCTCTTGCCGACCGTCCATGTCCATACTGGTCAACAGGATCTCCCCCGCCCCCAGGTCGGCCACGCGCCGCGCCCACTTGACCGCATCCATCCCCGTGGGCTTGCGCCCTCCATAGATATGCACCTCCCAGCGGGAGGTGGCATCCAAGGCAAGGGAGGGATCGGAGCAGTAGGTTTGGGGTCCCGGGCGCACCCGCCGCGCATCAATGGCCACCACGATGCACTGGCTCCCGAAGTGGCGGGCCGCCTTCCGCACCAGATCCGGGTCCAGCACAGCCGCAGTGTTCAAGGAGACCTTATCCGCCCCGGCCTGCAGCATGCGGCGGATATCGGCGAGGGTGCGCAAGCCCCCACCCACCGTGAAGGGGATGAACAGCACCTCCGACACCCGCCGCACCAGGTCCTCCAGGATATCCCGCGCCTCGGCGCTGGCAGTGATGTCCAGGAACACCAGTTCATCGGCCCCTTCCCGGTCATAAGCCTGGGCCAGGGCCACCGGGTCGCCCGCGTCCCGCAGGTTGACGAAAGAGACACCCTTCACCACCCGTCCCCGATCCACATCCAGGCAGGGGATGATGCGCTTAGTGAGCACGGTTACTTCCGCAAAATGAGCAAATAATGACGGCTGGAGACATCCCGCCGTTCGCTGGCGCGGAAACCAACCTTTTGCGCCAGGGCCAACACCTCGTCCTCCGACAGGCGCTCCTCTAGCGGGGGGCCGTCCTTCTGCCCCTCCCGCTTCTGCCACTCCAGCACGGCGGCCCACCCGCCCCGCCGAATTACCTGTGCCGCCTCCCGCAGGAGGCCCTCCTTATCGGCTACCTCGGTGAGCACCAGGAACAGGAGCACCCCGTCCACGCTTTCGGGCTTCAAGGGCGGCATCAGGCTGGCGCTCTGCACCACCTCCACATTGGTCAGGTGCACCGCCTGCAACTGGGCACGCAAAGCCTCCAAGTGCTCCGGGGAGGGGTCAAGGGCGTAGACCTTCCCATCAAACAGGTACTTGGCGAAGGGGAGGGTGAAATAGCCCTTCCCACACCACAGGTCGGCGATGGTGTGGTAGGTGCGGATCGGCACAGTGGCGACCAGGCGCATCGGGTCTAAAGTCTCCCAGTTCTCCTTGGAGAGGAACTGCTCCTTGCGACCCGCAACGCCGGCAGTAAGGGGAGAGGAGACCTCTTTCCCCATAGAGGGACTGGTACCCATCTTACCCCCTCGTTTCGTTAGCCCTGTCTCGCGTGGCACCGGCCCTACCTTCCCTTTCCGTCCCGCTCCTTCTGGGCGGGGGACGACGCCTGGCGCACCGCCTCCAGGGCCTGGGGGAGGGAGATAGCCCCCGTGTAGAGGGCGCGCCCCACGATGGCCCCCTCCACCCCCAGGCGCGCCAGACGCACCAGATGCTCCACAGTGCTAATCCCCCCCGAGACGATAATAGGGTAGGGGCTCTGCTCCACCAGATGGGCGATGGCCTCAAAGTTCGGCTCCGTCATCGTGCCGTCCCGCAGGATATCGGTGTAGAGGAAGCGCCGCACCCCCAGGTCAGCCATGCGCTGGAGGAGTTCCCCGGCCGTCAGGGGGGTCTCCTCCGTCCAGCCCTTGATGGCGATGCGCCCGTTGCGCGCGTCCAGGGCCACCACCACCGCCTCGGCCCCCAACCGGCGCACCATGCGCTCCACCACACGGGGCTGTTCCACCGCCACGGTGCCCAGCACCACCCTTTGCACCCCCATCTCCCGCAGCTCCTGCGCCATACGCAAGGTGCGGATGCCCCCACCCACCTGCACAGGGATGTCCACCAACGCCACGATGCCGTTGATGACCCCCAGGTTTACCATACGCCCCTGCAGGGCACCGTCCAAATCAACCAGGTGGAGGCGGGGCGCCCCCAACTCCTGCCAGTGCAAGGCCAAAGCGGGAGGATCCTCGCTGAACACCTCCTCCTTCTCGTAAGCCCCCTGGTAGAGGCGAACGACACGCCCCCAGCGCAAGTCAATGGCGGGAATAACTTCCATAGGCCTCCGGGACGCGTAGGCGCTCCCCCACCCAACGCACAAAGTTGCGGTACAGGCGCAAGCCCACCACCCCCGACTTCTCGGGGTGGAACTGGGTGGCCACCAGGTTGCCCCACGCCACCACAGAACAGAAGGTGATACCGTACTCCGTCTCCCCCGCCACCAGGGAGGGGTCAACCGGCTCGGGATAGTAACTGTGCACGAAGTAGAAGTAACTGCCCGACGGGATGCCCTCCCAGACGGGATGGGGGCGTTTCCAGTGCACCTGGTTCCAGCCCATATGGGGCACCACCAGGCCGCGGGGGAGACGGCGCACCCCACCAGGGAAGATGTCCAGGCACGCCACGCTGTCCTCCTCCGAGCGGGTGAACAGGAGTTGCAGGCCCAGACAGACCCCTAGGAAGGGCTTGCCTTGGTGCACCACCTCCCGCAAGGGGGCGACCAGGTTGTTCTGGTGCAGGAAAGCCATAGCACTCCCACACGCCCCCTGGCCGGGGAACACCACCCCATCGGCCTCCCACAGGGCTTGGGGGCCGGTGGTCAGAAGAGGAACAGCCCCCGCCACCTCCAAAGCACGGGCGACGCTCCGCAGGTTGCCTGCTCCGTAGTCCACCACGGCGATACGGGGGGGAGTGGGCATGGCTCCTCTCCTATACCCTTTGTCCCGTGACCACTTCCGGCGGGAGGGCGCGGTCCTCCCAACGGGCCAGCAGGAACAGCAGGTCGCTGGCACGGTTGACGAAGCGGAGCACTTCGGGGTTGGCCAACAGGCCCTGCCGGTGCAGGTCCACAATGCGCCGTTCGGCGCGCCGCAGAACGGCGCGGGCCATATCCAAGGCCGCCGAGCCCGGCGACCCCCCAGGAATGATGAAGGCGTTGGGCAAGGTGAGTTGGCTATCCAACTGGGCGATGAGGGCGTCGAGGCGGGCGGTGTGCTCGGGGGTTATGGGGCGAAAGTGGCGGGTGAACTGGGGATAGGACGGGACATCAGTGGCCAGTTCCCCCCCGACGGTGAACAAGGCGCGCTGGACCTCCAGGAGCACCTCCTTCACCCAGGCGTCCTGGCAGAGGGCACGGGCCATCCCCAGGGCCGACACCGCCTCATCGGTGCTCCCGTACGCTTCCACTCGGGGGTCGGCCTTGGAGACCCGCCCCCCATACAGGAGCGAGGTCTCCCCCTGGTCGCCGTAGTGGACGCGCTTGAAGGGCATGACTGTTTCATGATAGCACGGTCTGGCAGAGGAGCCTTGTCTCTCGGATTAGGACGGGGAAGGGTTCTGGGTCTCGGCAGGTGCCCCCACAGCCTCGGAGGGGCGGCCGCCGTCGGCGGAGACGGCCGTCAGGGCCTTATTCATCTCCCGCAGGCGCTTATCCACCCGCCCGTTGACGGTATCGGGGGGGAAGGAGCCATCGGCCCCCCGCTCCCCGGCGGGCACTCCGGTCAGGATGCTAATGCCCTCGTCCACCGTGCGCACCGCCCAGATGTGAAACTTCCCCTGGCGCACCGCCTCCACCACCTCCTCCTTCAGCATCAGGTGTTGCACATTGGCCTCGGGGATGATAACGCCCTGCTCCCCCGTGAGGCCCCGTAGGCGGCAAGTATAGAAGAAGCCCTCAATCTTCTCGTTGACGCCCCCCACAGCCTGCACCTCCCCCCGCTGGTTGACGGAGCCAGTAACGGCAATGCCCTGCTTGATGGGCAGGTCGGCCAGGGCCGAGAGGAGGGCATACAGTTCGGCGGAGGAAGCGCTGTCCCCGTCCACCATTTCGTAACTCTGCTCAAACACCAGGCGCGCCGAAAGGGTCAGGGGCTTGTCCTGGGAGAAGCGATGCATCAGATACCCGGCGAGGATAAGCACCCCTTTGGTATGGATCGGCCCTCCCAGGCGTGCCTCCCGTTCAATATCCACCAGGCCGGCCCGCCCCAGGCCCAGGCTGGCGGTGATGCGGTTGGGACGCCCAAAAGCGTAATCCCCGAGCAACACCACCGACAACCCGTTCACCTGCCCCACTTTGGCCCCCTCCGTCTCCACCAGGAGCACCTGGCGCTGAATCATCTCCTGCAGGCGCTCCTCTATGAGGTTAGAGCGGTAGATTTTCTTCTCCACGGCCTTAAGCACATGGGCGGCGTCCACCCGAGGGGAGCCATCCACTTTGGCCCAGTAATCGGCCTCCCAAGCCAAGTCCGCCAGTGCGCCGAAGCGGGCGGAGAGTTTGCGTTGGTCTTCGGCCATGCGGGAACCCATCTCCACCATTTTGGCGGCGGCGTCCGCCGTGAAATGGCGCAGGCCCTCCCGCTTGGCCAGGGTGCACAGGAAAGCACAGTACAGGCGCTCCGTTTCGGGGGTGCGGTCCATACGGGAGTCAAAATCGGCCCGCACCTTGAACACTTTCCGAAACTCATCATCCAATGCGTAAAGGATATAGTACTGGAAAGGACTGCCGGTAATGATCACCTTCACATCTAGGGGGATAGGTTGGGGCTGGATGGTCTTGGTGGCCACGATACCCAGGTGCTCCACCAGGTCTTCCGTGACGATCTCGCGGTTCAACAGGGCGCGCTTGAGGCTCTCGTAACTGAAGGGGTTACGCACAAGGTCGTCCATGGAGAGCACCAAGTACCCCCCGTTGGCGTGGTGCAGAGCGCCAGGCTTGATGAGGGTAAAGTCGGTCTGCAACAGGCCGTACATCACCTCCTTCTCCAGGCGCCCGAACAGGGTGGGGTAGTTGGGGTTATGCTCCACCACCACGGGGGCACCCTGCAGGGTGCTGTTGTCCACTAGCAGGTTGACCTCATAGCGGCGCAGGGCCAGTTCCTGGGGAGAGACGGGGGCCTGGGGTGCAGAGGGCTGTTGGGCGGGGGCGAAGAAGTACTCCAAGTTATGGAGCATGTCCTCCCGCACAGCCTGGAGGTAAGCGGTAACCTGGGGCAGGTCAGCGTAGGTTTCCATCAGGTCTTCGATGATACCCCCCACCACATGGAGGGCCACCTCCCGGTTGAGGGCGTGAATCAGCTCCTCGGCTTGGCGCTCCAGGGAGCGCACCTCCTTAAGGACGGTTTTGAGGGCGTGTTCAATCTCCTCCCGCCGTTTCTGCAACTCGGCGCGCACCACCGGGTCCAGGCGCAGGAACTCCTCGTCGGTGAGAGGACGTCCCTTGCTCAGGGGGAGAATGACAAACCCCACGGGGGTGGCCTGGATGGAGAAGCCCCGCTCCAAAGCATGCTGGGAGAGGCGGGTGAACAGGGCCTCCCGCTGGCGGTTGACCTCCTGGGTGATGCGCTCCCGCCGGGAGATGTATTCCTCGGCCTCAAAGGCCTTGGGGATTTCCCGACGCGCCTTCTCCACGAGTTGGCGCATGTCGCGGCGGAAGCGCCGTCCCCGTCCCGGGGGCAGGGAAAGGCAGCGGGGACGAAAGGGGTCTTCAAAGTTGTAGACATAGCACCAATCGTTGGGTACCGCCTCTGTGCGCGCCCTCTGCTCCAGAAAAGTGCGGATGGCGGTGGTTTTCCCGGTGCCGGGCGGGCCGGCCACGAAGATGTGAAAGTGGGGACGGCGAATGCCCAACCCAAACTCCAAGGCATCCACGGCCCTCTGTTGCCCGACAATGCCCGGCAGGGGGTCAAGTTCGTCGGTGCAGGTGAAGCCTAGAGTGGCCGGTGAGCAAACGGCACGCAGTTCCTCAGGTGCTAAAAGGCGCGCCATCGTGGTCCTCCTGGGGTAGAGTGTATCCCCTAGAGGCACAGGCCACAACCCCCCGCCACCCTTGGGCAAAATCTGGCAGACTGATAGAAAAGACCCGTATGGGCCTTCTTGTCCGAAGCCCTGGTGATCCGATATACTAAAAGCTACCTACACATGCCCCCTCTTGGGTGCTCCAGGTCCAGTAGATAGCAACGCGCAGGCAGGAGGGCACGCGTCTCCCCGAGGTCTTACCCCGTAGGAGAGGTGCGCCCTCTGGCAGGGGGTTACATGCCACGTGCGGTACTCCAGTTCCACGAGGTCGGCCAGGGGGAGATTGCCCTGGCCGGGGGGAAGGGTGCAAGCCTGGGGGAGATGGTGCGTGCCCGTATCCCGGTGCCCCCAGGCTTTATCGTTTCGGCGGCGGCCTATCGGGAGTTCCTGGAAAGCACCTCCCTGCAGAAGCGCCTGAAACAGCTTCTGCACGGCCTAGACCACAACGATTCCGCCGCCCTCCAAGAGGTCGCCCGCCAGGCCCAACGCCTCATTCTGGAGACGCCCTTCCCCGCCCCCCTAGCACAGGAGATCGCCGAGGCCTACCAAGCTCTGGGGGACGGCTTTGTAGCGGTGCGCTCCTCGGCCACCGCCGAGGACCTGCCCCAGGCGTCCTTCGCCGGCCAGCAGAGCACCTTCCTCAATGTGCGGGGGGTGGCCCAAGTGCTCCACGCCGTGCAAGCGTGCTGGGCGTCCCTGTTCGGGGCGCGGGCCATCTTCTACCGCGCCGAGCACCGTTTTGACCACCTCCAGGTGGCTATCGCGGTGGTCGTCCAGCGCATGGTCCAGTCGGAGGTCTCGGGGGTGCTGTTTACCGTGGACCCGGTGACCCGCCAGCAGGACCTGATGGTCATCGAGGCAGTTTACGGGCTGGGCGAAGCGGTGGTGGGCGGGGCCCTGGTGCCCGATTTCTACCCCGTGCGACGCACCCCCAAGGGCACCTTTCGCCTCGTGCGCGACCAGGTGCGCATTAGCCGCCAGCCCTGGAAACTGGTGCGCAACCCCAACCCCGGCCCCACTTTGGAGGACGCCAACCTGAAGGTGGAGGTGCCCCCCGAGGAGCAAGCCCGCCCCAAACTCACCGAGGAGCAGGTGCTGGCCCTGGCGGCATTAGGGGCACGGGTGGAGGCCCGCTACGGCTATCCGGTGGACATCGAGTGGGCCCTGGAGAAAGGCACCCTGTACATTTTGCAGGCCCGCCCCATCACCACCCTGCGCCTGGCCGCCGAGGAGGTGGAGCCCTTTATCAACGCCCCCGTGTTGTTGCAGGGCGACCCCGCCAGCCCGGGTGTGGGGAGCGGGCCGGTGCGCATCGTGCGCTCCCACGCTGAGTTGAGCAACGTCCAGCCCGGGGATGTGCTGGTGGCGGAGATGACCACCCCCGACTATGTGCCGGCCATGAAGCGGGCAGTGGCCATCGTCACTGAGCAGGGGGGGCGCACCTGCCACGCCGCCATCGTGAGCCGGGAGATGGGCCTCCCCTGTGTGGTGGGGGCCGAAGGGGCCCTGGTCAAACTCCGCGACGGACAGGAGGTTACCGTCCACGGCACCCTGGGCAAGGTCTATGCCGGCATCATCCAGGTGGCGCGGCGGGCGGTGGAGGTGCGCCCCGCCATCCGCACCCGCACCCGCCTCTATGTCAACCTGGCAGACCCCTCCTTAGCCGACCGCATCGCCCAGCGTCCCGTGGATGGGGTGGGCCTGTTGCGGGCGGAGTTCATCATCGCCCACTTGGGTTCCCACCCCCGCTGGCTCTTGGAGCAGGGGCGCGGCCACGAGTGGACAGAGAACTTGGCCAAAGGGGTGGAAACCTTCGCCCGTGCCTTTTACCCCCGCCCGGTGGTGTATCGCCTTTCGGATTTGAAGACCAACGAGTACCGCAACCTGGAGGGGGGCAAGGCCTACGAGCCCGAGGAGGAGAACCCCATGCTAGGCTGGCGGGGGGCACGCCGATATGTGGACGACCCTGAGGTGTTCGCTTTGGAGGTGGAGGCTATCCGCAGGGTGCGGGAGCGGTGGGACAACCTGTATGTTATGGTGCCCTTCGTGCGCACCCCCCAGGAACTGGCCCAGGTGAAAGCCCTGCTGGAGAAAGGGGGCCTCTCCCGCGAGCACGGCCTGAAGCTGTGGATGATGGTGGAGGTGCCGTCCAATGTCATCCTCTTGGAGGAGTTCCTGAAGGTGGGGATTGACGGCGTCTCCATCGGCTCCAACGACCTGACCCAACTGGTGCTGGGGGCCGACCGGGACAACGCCCGCCTGCGGGACGTGTTCGAGGAGCGGGACCCGGCCGTCCTGTGGTGCATGGAGCGCACCATCGCCGTTGCCAAGCAGTTCGGGGCCACCTCGTCCATCTGTGGGCAGGCCCCCTCCTTCTACCCGGACCTCACCGAGCAACTGGTGCGCTGGGGGATTACCTCCGTTTCCGTCTCCCCCGATGTGATTGATAGCACGCGGGAGGTCATTGCCGCAGCCGAGCGGCGTCTGGGCATTCTCCCACCCCAAGACGGGCAGGAGTAGGGCCCTCCTCTGGGGGCACAACGGGCAAGGGGCACGGGCATTCTGCCCGTGCGGGTATAATGCTTCCAAAAGGCTATCCGAGGTCTTTATCCTATGCCACGCGCATCGGGGCGCTCTGCCCCTGCCCAGGTTCCCCTTCCGTTGCGGGAGGCCCCTCTGCTGATGCTCATGGATGGCCACGCCCTGGTGCACCGGGCGTGGCACGCCATCCAGAAGCCCCTCACCCTCTCCAGCACGGGGCAGGAGGTGCGGGGGGCCTATGGCTTCGCCTCCACCTTCCTGAAAGCTATCCACGACTTCGCCCCCACCCATTGTGCCATCGCCTTTGACCTGCCTGAGCCCACCTTTCGCCACAACCGCTTCGCCGCCTACAAGGCCCACCGCCCCAAGGCCCCCCCGGAACTGTCCCAACAGTTCCCCCTGGTGCGCCGCATCGTGGAGGCCTTCCGCATCCCAATCTACGAGGCCCCAGGCTACGAAGCCGACGATGTGTTGGCCACCTTGGCGGCCCAGGCCCGCGCCCAGGGGCTGGAGGTGCTCATCCTCACCGGCGACACGGACACCTTGCAACTGGTGGGGCCGGGGGTGCGGGTAGCGCTGCACTATCGCCTGCAGGAGCGCACCCTGTTTGACGAGGGCAAGGTGCGGGAGCGCTACGGGGGACTTTCCCCTGCCCAACTTCCCCACCTCAAGGCCCTCATCGGCGACCCCACCGACAATGTGCCCGGCGTCCCCGGCATCGGGGAGAAGACGGCCACCGCCCTTTTGCTCCAGTTCGGAAGCATCCAGGGGATCTACGAGCACCTAGCGGAGGTGCCCCCCCGCCTGCAGGCGCTCCTGGCGGAGCACCGGGAGCAAGTTGTGCAGGGGCTGGACCTGACCACCCTGCGCGCCGATGTGCCCCTGCGCCTGGACCTGGAGGCGTGCCGCTTCTGGCGCTACGACCGGCGGGAGGTGTTGGAGTGCTTCCGGGAACTAGAGTTTGTGAGCCTGATGCCCCGCGTGCCTCAACCGGCGGAGGCTTCAGCCCCAACGGTGTCTGCCACCACACCCCCGCCCGAGACGGCCCTGGTGGGCGAATATACGGTGGTGAGCACGGCCGAAGCCCTGGACGCCCTGGTGCAGGAGTTGATCCACGCCCCCTCCTTCACCTTCGATGTGGAGACGGACAGCAAAGACCCCATGCGGGCCTCCCTGGTGGGGCTGGCCTTTGCCACGGGGCCGGGGCGCGCTGTCTACCTGCCTCTGGGGCACACCGATGGCCCTAACCTGTCCCCCGACCTGGCCCTCGCCCGCTTACGCCCCCTGCTGGAAGACCCCCAACACCCCAAAATCGCCCACAACGCCAACTTTGACATGACTGCCCTGGCGGCGCACGGAGTATGGGTGAAGGGGGTGGTTTTTGACACCCTCATCGCCGCCCACCTCCTGGGGTATAAGGCTCTGGGGTTGAAAGATTTGTGCATGCAGGTGCTGGGGGCGGAGATGAGGCGCATCACCGCCCTGCTGGGGACAGGCCCCAAGCAGGGGAATATGGCCCAGGTGCCCGTGGCCGAGGCGGGCCCCTATGCCTGCGCTGATGCGGACGCCACCTTTCGCCTTTACCAGGCTCTGGAGCCCCGCCTGCGCCAGGAGGGGTTCGCCCACCTGTTCCACGAGGTGGAGATGCCCCTGGTGCCCGTCCTGGTGCGCATGCAGGTCAACGGCATCGCCCTGGATGTGCCCCTGTTGCGGGAGATGTCCCGCCGCCTGGGGGACGACCTGAAGCACCTGGAGGAGGAGATCTACAGGGTGGTGGGGCACGCCTTCAACATCAACTCCTCCCGCCAACTGGGGCAGGTGCTCTTTGAGGAGTTGCGGGTGGGGCGGGGCAAGCGCACCCCCACGGGGGCCTACTCCACCGAGGCGTCGGTGCTCGAGGGGTTACGGGGTGCTCACCCCGTCATTGACCTGGTGCTGAAGTATCGGGAACTGGCTAAACTGAAGTCCACCTATGTGGATGCTTTGCCCGAGATGGTCAACCCGCGCACGGGGCGTATCCACACCAGTTACAATCAGGCGGGGGTGATTACCGGGCGCATCTCCTCCAGCGAGCCGAACCTGCAGAACATCCCCATCCGCTCCGAAATAGGGCGCCACATTCGGCGGGCGTTCATCCCTGGGGAGCGGGGCTGGAAACTGGTGGGGGCCGACTATTCCCAAATCGAACTGCGCGTCTTGGCCCACCTCTCCCGCGACCCGGCGCTGATGGAGGCGTTTTTCCAGGGGAAAGATATCCACGCCTTCACCGCCTCCCAGGTGTTCGGGGTGCCGATGGAGCAGGTAACGCCCGAGCAGAGGCGGGTGGCCAAGGTGCTGAACTTTGGGGTGATTTACGGCCTTTCGCCCTTTGGAGTGGCCCAGGAGATAAAGTCCACGCCCGAGGAGGGGGCGCGGTTCATCGAGAACTACTTGGGGCGCTATCCCGGCGTACGCCGTTACATTGAAGAGACCCTGGAGAAGGCCCGCCGCCAGGGCTATGTGGAGACCTTGCTGGGGCGGCGACGGGCTATCCCCGAGATCAACTCCCCCAACCGGCAGACGCGGGCCGCTGCCGAACGGGAGGCCATCAATATGCCCGTGCAGGGCACGGCGGCGGAGATCATCAAGGTGGCGATGATTCGCCTGCAGGAGCGGATGGACGCCCTGAAGATGCGGGCGCGGATGCTCCTGCAAGTGCACGACGAACTGGTGTGGGAGGCCCCGCCGGAGGAGATAGAGCCTCTGAAGGGCATCATTCAGGAGATTATGCCTACCGCCCTGCCTTTGGCCGTGCCTTTGGTAGTGTCCATCACGGTGGGGGAGACCTGGGGGGAGTGGGAGTAGGGGAATTGCCTTGACAACACCCGCACCTGTATTATAGGAGAATGATGCATCACTGTAGGGGGAACTGTGCTTACCCAACAGGAATCTCGAGTCCAAGTAAAAGATTACGGCACATTCAAGGACAGTCTCAGAGCACCTGTACACAGATGGTTTCAATACCCTGCTGGGTATTCCTATAAGTTTATTGAAGCGAAAGCGAAAGAATACAGGCTTGCCGCATCGTCATGGGTTTTAGACCCTTTCGTGGGATGCGGCACAACTTGTGTTACCCTCAAGCAG
The DNA here is from genome assembly GCA_025060295.1 of Dehalococcoidia bacterium. Lineage (NCBI taxonomy): Bacteria > Bacillati > Chloroflexota > Dehalococcoidia > Dehalococcoidia bacterium. The sequence continues at coordinate 25,348 of JANXCH010000004.1, forward strand.
TTGGGCATCAACTCCATAGGTATTGAAGCACACCCCTTTGTGTATTGGGTGGCGAAAACGAAACTTTATTGGGAATTTGATTTATCCAATTTGCATGCTGACATTGAGCGCTTTTGGCGTTCGGTTCTGGAAGGGATAAATCATGGACAAGTCTCATTTGCGGATACCAAATCTCTGCCCCCTTTAGTACATAAATGTTTCTCCCAAGATAACTTGTCTAAATTAGTTTTTTTACGAGACACCATAGAGCGTTTTGCGTCTGATGAGCATACAAAGGATTTATTGCGCCTTGCACTCACTGCAACTCTTCGCTTGGCGTCCCGTGCCGGAGCAGGATGGCCCTATATAGCCCCTTCTCGGTATCACGAGAAACACGAACAGGAAGCCTTTTCTACTTTTTACCGCCTTGTTGGGCAAATGTACCAAGACCTTCTTTATATTACCGCTCGCGCCGTGCCACAGGATACGCAATGCCTTCTTATCCAAGGCGATGCGCGCGACCACCACCCTACCATCCCCCCCTCTTCCATTGACCTGGTCATCACTTCACCACCCTATCTCAACAACTACGACTACGCCGATCGCACACGCCTCGAGATGTATTTCTTCGGATGGGCATCCAGTTGGCGTGACATTACTCAGAATGTCCGCGCGCGCCTAATTACTGCCGCCACAACACAAATCACAGGAAATAACGCAGAGTCAGGTACGAGTGCTACGACCCGATATAAAACACATAGCACCACTGGTCTATGCTGACCTGAATGAACGCGTTCAACAACTGGCCCGTATCCGCGTCACAAAAGGCGGCAAGAAGCGCTACGATCTGATGATCATCGGCTACTTCAATGACATGTTCCTCGTCCTCCGCCGTATATATGATGTCCTGAAGCCTGGACATGACTTCGTTCTCGTATTAGGCGATTCGGCACCCTACGGTGTGCACATCCCTACAGAGATATACCTGGGTGAACTCGCAAAGGGATTGGGCTACTCCTCCTATAAGGTTGAATTGCTGCGCACGCGTGGCGACAAATGGGCCCACAATCCCCAACGCCATAAAGTTCCCCTCAAAGAGTGCGTTTTGACGATAACAAAATAGAGAGTGGGTATGCCTCGGATCGCCGACCCTGCTAGTGCACTAGGGGAAGCCGTAGGGAAACTCATTGAAGAACACCTCAGAGCAACCATCGACGCTCTAGCACGGAAATGGCGCTATCATGCTGCCCCTCAACGACTGCGCAATCGTACGGGGAGCACCCATCAAATTGATATCGTTGTCTGTGATAGATAGAATCGTCCCATTGTCCTTGTAGAACCTAAATATCTACGCTATAAGAAACACAACTGGGATAAGGCCAGTCGACTCGTTGTTGCTCATCTTGCCCTGCGGCGTGCCTTTCCGACCATCCGAAAATCCCTGGCTATTTTGGCAGGTAACTGGAGTGCCCCTTCCAAGGAATTCATCTCCGCTTCTGGTATAGAGGTGCACGAAATTCTGTTTGATCATCTTGTTAGCGTCCTTCGCAAATATGATATTCAGTTCGCCTGGGACGAGAAAAACCGTTCAACCGCTAAAGAATCCTGGCGCACTTACCAAAGGCTACATCCTGCAACGCGCAGGGCTATAGGACGGGCTCTTATTGCCCCTGTTGAACGCGCCGTTGTGCTGTCTGTAGAGCCGGCTCTCCTCGGCCCCACGGCAATTGCCGGGCGCATCGCCGATGTAGAGGTGCTCATTCGCACCAGCCAACAGCAGTTGCTTGTCGGCTCCTTTAGAACAGTTACCGATGCTATCAAATATCTTTTGGATTTCCAGACGGACAAAAAGAGGTTAGAGTTCTGAAGGTAGATATGGTGCACACACTAGGGCGAGCGCAGAAGATAGAACTCTCTAGCGCCCCTCCATTGTTCCTATTAGGTTTTCTTGATCACTATACAATCTAAAGATTTGCGGGGGGGCTTCCTAAAGGCTTGTACGACGCGCACAACCGCCCTATGCGTCTGGCTTGGGAGCACGGCCCTCGCATGAGCGTGGGGGCCAGGTCGATTTTTCGCCTCTACTTCCTCCCTGCTCAGCCTGTAGGGGGCCTACCCCTGGCGCTTGAGGGTGGCCTCCCACTGCTCAAACAGCTCCTGGGCGGTGGCCTCGTCCTCCTTGCTCACCAGGGCGATGAGACGCCGCAGAAGACCCCCGAACTCCTGGGCAGGCACATGCTGCCGAAGGTAGTCCACCGCCTGGTGGGGGTCTATGGTCTGGAACTCGTCAATCCAGAAGTCCTCGGCAAACTCCCGGGACATAGCCCGAATCACCTCGGCCCCCTGGTCGGTGGTGAGCACCTCCTCTCCGTCGGGGCCGAAGCGAATGTGCTCCACCACCTGCAGGACATCCAGGTCGCGGGGGCTGTTGCGCCAGAACACACGCAGTCGCTTCACCGAAATCTCCTTCGCTCTGTCGTGGGATGCACTCCCCTTCATTGTATACTAGGGGCAAGGGTGGCCAGGAGGTGCTCCCATGCTGTTCCTTCGCCCCCGCATCGGACGCATCGCGCTCATCGAAGTGCACGGCACCATTGGTGGCGGGGTGCGTCCCACGCAGCTGGAGCCCCTTCTGGAAGCGGTGCGGCGGGTGCGTTGGATACGCGGGCTGGTGTTGGATATCAACTCGCCCGGTGGCTCAGCGGGGGCATCCGATTACCTCTACCGTCAGGTGAAGGCCATCGCCCAGAACAAGCCGGTGGTGGCCTTCATCCGGGAGGTGGGGGCCTCGGGGGCCTATTACATCGCCTGCGGTGCCCACTACATTGTGGCGTCGCCGGCGGCCGTGGTGGGCTCCATCGGGGTGCTCTCCCTCCATCCCGTGGTGGAGGCCCTGTTGCAGCGCTGGGGGGTCCAGGTGGGCGTCTATAAAGGGGGCCGGCTCAAGGACATGGGCGCACCCTGGCGACCTCCCACCGCCGAGGAGCGGGCCAAACTGCAAAGCCTGGTGGACGACTTCTACAACCTGTTTGTGAGTGTGGTGGCCGAGGGGCGGAAGATGGCCCCGGAGCGGGTGCGGGAGGTGGCCACGGGGGAGACCTTTTTGGCGGCGCGGGGGAAGGAGTTAGGGCTCATTGACGCAGTGGGCGACCAGGAGCAGGCCCTGGAGAAGGCGGCCCAGATGGCGGGGATTCGCCGCAGGGTGATCACGTTGCGCCCCCACAGGCCGTTGCTGGCCCGCCTCCTCCAGCCAGCGGGGGATGCCCTGGTTGAGGGGCTCTGGAGCGCCCTGGAGGCGCGCCTGTGGCAGAGTGCCTTGCCCCAGTTCCGCTGGCCGTGGCAAATATAAAGGGCTTACGCCCCTCTCGGCTGCTCCCCCTAAAACTGGCGCAGGAAGCGCAGGTCGTTAGCGTAGAACAGGCGGATGTCCTCTATCCCCCACTTGAGCATGGCGATGCGCTCGGGCCCCATCCCGAAGGCGAAGCCCGTGTACTTTTGGCTATCGTAGCCCACCATCTCCAGCACACGGGGATGCACCATCCCCGCCCCCATAATCTCGATCCACCCGCTCCCCTTGCAGATGCGGCATCCCCCCCCCTTGCAGGCGAAGCAGTCTATAGCCATATCCACGCCCGGCTCCACGAAGGGGAAGTAGTCGCAGCGGAAACGTATGCGCCGGTCAGGGCCAAAGATGCGTCGGGCGAACTCGTACAGGGTGCCTTTCAGGTCGGCGAAGGTGATCCCCTCGTCCACCGCCAGCCCCTCAATCTGGAAGAAGTGCCACTCGTGGGTGGCGTCGGTGGCCTCGTAGCGGTAGCACTTGCCCGGCACCACCACCCGAATAGGGGGGCGCATGCGCTCCATAATGCGCGCCTGCATGGGGGAGGTGTGGGTGCGCAGGAGCATGGGGCGTTCCCCCGTAGGCGTAACATAGTCCACCCACAGGGTGTTCCACATGTCCCGCGCCGGGTGGTCTTGGGGGATGTTCAACAGCGCAAAGTTGTAGCGGTCCCACTCCACCTCGGGGCCTTCCACCACCTGGAAGCCCATAGCGACGAAGGCCTGGCAAATTTCCTGGACGATGCGGGTGGTGGGGTGCAGCCTGCCCCGCACGACGGGACGCCCCGGCAGAGTGACATCCCAGCCCGCTTGAGCCTTGCGGGCCACCTCTTGGGCCTTCAAGGCCTCCAGGCGTTGGGCGTAGCGCTCTTCCAAAAGGTCTTTGAGGGCGTTGCCCACGCGCCCCACTTCACGGCGCACCTCCAGGGGCAAGGTGGGCAGGGCACGCAGGACCTGGGTGAGTTTCCCGTCCTTGCGTCCCAAGTAGGTGATGCGCCACGCCTCCAGGGCATCCAGGGTGGAGGCTTGTTCTAACGCCTGCAGGGCCTCTTTGTGCAGGGATTGGAGGTGCTCTAGGAGAGTCGGAGTGCTCATCTACCCTCCTACTCCCACGGCCACCCCTTGTCCACCGTTACCCCCGGCACGGGGAAACGCTCCGTCAGGTGGCGCACCTCTTCCCGCACTTGGGATTCCACCCGCGCATCGCCCGGGTGGGCCAGCACCCGCAGAATTAGGGAGGCGATGGCCCGCATCTCCCCTACGCCCATGCCCCGGCTGGTAACAGCGGGGGTACCTATGCGCAGGCCACTGGTGACCCGCGGGGGCTTGGGGTCATAGGGGATGGCGTTGCGGTTGACATAGATGCCCGCCCGTCCCAGGGCCTCCTCCGCTTGCCGCCCCGTCAGACCGATGGGCGTCAGGTCTACGAGGAAGAGGTGGTTGTCTGTTCCGCCCGAGACGATGCGCAGGCCCCCCTGGCGGAGCGCCTCGGCCAGGGCACGGGCGTTTTCCACGATGCGCTGGGCATAGCGGGCGAAGCCTGGGTGCAGCGCCTCCCCAAAGCAGACGGCCTTCGCCGCAATGATGTGCATAAAGGGCCCCCCTTGCGTCTGGGGGAACACAGCGCGGTCCACCGCCTGAGCCAGGTCTGCCGTGGAGAGAATCACGGCGCTGCGGGGCCCCCGCAGGGTCTTGTGGGTGGTGGAGGTTACCACATGAGCGTAGGGGAGGGGCGAGGGATGCACCCCGCCCGCCACCAGGCCCGCAATGTGGGCGATATCGGCCACCAGTTTCGCCCCCACCAGGTCGGCAATGGCGCGGAAGCGGGCAAAGTCAATGGTGCGGGAGTAGGCGGTGTAGCCCGTCACGATGACCTTAGGGCGGTGCTCCTTCGCCAGGCGCTCCACCTCAGCGAAGTCGATGGTCTCCGTCTCCCTGTCCACGCCGTAGGCCACAAACTTGTAGAGTTTGCCCGAGAAGTTGACAGGGCTACCGTGGGACAGGTGGCCGCCCATATCCAAGCGCATGCCCAGAATGGTGTCGCCGGGCTCGCAGAGGGCAGAGTAGGCAGCCATATTGGCCTGGGTGCCCGAGTGGGGTTGGACGTTGGCGTGCTCGGCTCCAAATAGGCGCTTGGCCCGCTCTATGGCCAAGCCCTCCACCTGGTCCACAAACTCACACCCCCCGTAGTAGCGGCGGCCGGGATAGCCTTCAGCATACTTGTTGGTGAGCACCGTGCCCATGGCCTCCAGCACGGCACGGCTCGTGTAGTTCTCCGAGGCGATGAGGACAAGGGAGGTGGTCTGGCGCTCCACTTCGCGGCGGATGGCCTCGGCCACCTCGGGGTCGGCTCGCAGGATGGCGGGTGGTGCAACGGGGGCAACGACCATGGTGCTCCTTTCCTGGGGGATAACACCCCCTCAACGGTTAGGATACCACCTCACCCGACGGCCTCTTTAGCCCGTTGCCAGAGGACCTCCTTCTGCTCCGGAGGGAGAGCGGAGAAGTCCCACCCCTGCGTGCGACAGGTCTCCTCTATAGCCTGCCAGCGGCGACGGAAGCGGGCGTTGGCGGTGCGCAGGGCGCTTTCGGCGTCCACCCCCAGCCAGCGGGCCAGGTTGACAATGGTGAACAGCAGATCACCTACCTCCCGTTCCCGCTCCTGGGGCGTAGAGGCCTTCTGCACCTCGGCCAGTTCCTCGTGCACCTTCTGGAGGAGGCTCTCCAGGGTGGGCCACTCGAACCCCACGCGCGCCACCCGCTGGGAGATGGCCTGGGCCGCCGCCAAAGCCGGGAGGTCTTTGGGGAGGCCGTCCAGGAGAGATGCCTGGGGCTTTTCGGCCTTCTTGATGCGCTCCCACTGCTCCTCTACCTGGCGGGCGGTGTGGGCCTGGGCGTCCCCGAACACATGGGGGTGGCGACGAATCAGTTTGGTGTTCACCTGGCGCAGAACATCCTCCCAGCGGAAGGCCCCCCGTTCCTCCCCCATCTGACAGTGGAAAGCGATGTGAATGAGCAGGTCGCCCAGTTCCTCCACCAGGCGCTTCTCGTCCCCGCTGTCCAGGGCTTCCAGGGATTCGTAGCACTCCTCCAGCAGGGCACGGCGCAGGGATTGAGGGGTCTGCTCCCGGTCCCACGGGCACCCCTCGGGCCCCCGCAGACGAGCCAGGATAGCCCGCAAGGTCTCCAACTTGGTGAGGTCGCCAACACCAGAGGTCATGGCACTCCTTTCACGCCCTATCATAGCCTAAGCGATTGACAGGGCGTGCTACACTAAAGGGGAGATGACCCCTCTGGAGGCTTTGGCCCAGCGCATCCGCGCCTGCCAGGATTGCCCCCTGGCCCGCACCCGCACCCAGGCCGTCCCCGGCGAGGGGCCTGACACCCCCCTGATCATGTGCATCGGGGAGGCGCCAGGCTACCACGAAGACCAGGAGGGCAGGCCCTTCGTGGGGCCAGCGGGGCGATTCCTGGAGGAACTGCTGGCCTCGGTGGGCATCAAACGCAGTGAGGTCTACATCACCAATGTGGTGAAGTGTCGCCCCCCGGACAACCGCGACCCCCTGCCCGGGGAGATCGAGGCCTGTAAAAAGTACCTGGACGAGCAAATTGCCCTCCTGCGCCCCAAGATCATTGTGACCTTGGGACGGTACTCCCTGGCCCGCTTTGCGCCCAAGGAGTCCATCTCCAAAGTGCACGGCAAGCCCCGCAGAATCCCCGAAGGGATCCTGTTCCCTATGTATCACCCGGCGGCCGCCCTGCACTACCAGGGCCTGCGCCCCGTGTTAGAGCAGGACATCCGCCTCCTCCCCGAACTGATTCGGCAAGTGCAGCAGGGGCTGGCTCAGGTGCCCTCGGCCGAGCCTCCCCCTCAGCAACTAAGCCTGTTCTAGGACCGATGACCACCACCCTGCGCGTTATCCCCCTTGGGGGGTTGGGAGAAATCGGGAAGAACATGCTCGCCCTGGAGGTGGGCGAGGACATCGTGGTCATCGACGCAGGGGTGATGTTCCCCGAGGAGGACATGCTGGGGGTGGACCTGGTCATTCCCGACATCTCCTATCTCCTTCAGCGCAAGGAGAAGGTGCGAGGCATTCTAATCACCCACGGCCACGAAGACCACACGGGTGCCCTGCCCTATGTGCTCAACCGCCTCCCGGTGCCCGTCTATGCGGTGGGGCTGGCGCATGGTCTCATCGGCATCAAGCTGAAAGAGCACCACCTGTCCCCAAAGGTCCCCTTGCACAAGGTGGAGCCTCTGCGCCCGGTGCACCTGGGACGCCTGACGGCCGAGTTCTTCCCCGTCTGCCACAGCATCCCCGATGCCATGGGCATCGTGCTGGAGACGCCTTTGGGCTTGGTGTTCCACACCGGCGACTTCAAGATCGACCACACCCCTGTGCACGGTGCCCCCACCGACTTCTCGGTGCTGGCAGGGTATGCGCGCCGGGGCATCTTCCTGATGCTGGCCGATTCCACCTACGCCGAAGTGCCGGGGTATACCCCGTCCGAGCGGGTGCTCACAGAGAACCTGGATCACATCATCGGGGAGGCGCCGGGGCGGGTGATGGTGGCCACCTTCGCCTCCTTGATCTCGCGGGTGCAACAGGTGTTGGACGCGGCGGCCAAACACAAGCGCAAGGTGGCAGTGGTGGGGCGCAGTATGGCCGAAACCGTGCAGTTGGCTTTGAAGATGGGCTATTTGAAGCCCAAGCCCGGGGTCCTCCAGCCCTGGTCCACCATCCGCACCCTGCCCCCGGAACAGGTGGTCATCGTAACCACGGGCACGCAAGGCGAACCGACCTCCGCCCTGGTGCGTATCGCCAACCGCGACCATCGGGAGATTGAGGTGCTCCCCGGCGATACCATTGTGATGTCCGCCTCTCCCATTCCCGGCAACGAGACGGTCATCAGTCGCACCATAGACAACCTGTGTCGGCAGGGGGCGCGGGTGCTCTACCACCGCAACGCCCTGGTGCACGTGCACGGCCACGCCGCCCAAGAGGAGCTGAAACTGATGCTCCGCCTGATGCGCCCCCGCTACTTTGTGCCCGTGCACGGGGAGTATCGCCACCTGGTGGCCCACGCCCAGTTGGCCAAGAGCATGGGCGTTGCACCCGAGAATGTGTTCGTCTTGGAGAATGGGGATGTGCTGGAACTGACTGCCGACGGGGGGCAGAAGGTGGAGCGTATCCCTTGCGGGCATATTTATGTCGACGGCCTGCGCCTGTGGGAGCCGGAGAGCGTGGTGTTACGCGACCGCCATCTGCTCTCTCGGGATGGGGTGGTGGTGGCCGTGCTCACGGTGGACCGCACCACGGGGCGTCTGGTGCGCCCCCCTGACCTCACCTCCTCCGGCTTCGTAGATCCCCAGGAGGCGTCCGTGGTGCTGGGGCGGGCCGCCCAGGCCCTCCAGGAAGCCCTGGATAGCCGACGCGCCATTCCCGCAGAGTGGGGCTATCTTTCCGCCAAAGCCAAGGAAATTCTGGAGGAATTCCTTTATCACGAGACCCGCCGCCGCCCTATGGTGTTGCCCGTTACCATTACGGTATAATGGCGGGGCTCAGACGCCCCCAGTAGAGGGGTTCCCGATGGGCCCCCCTCCGCAACACCCTGTGGCCCTGCGTGGGCCAGGGAGGTAGATGCCATGACCAGCAAGGCCTCGGTGCGTGCGCAACCATCCCCTTCTGCCCGTTCCCACCCCGCCCTCATCAAGGCCGGCCTGTTGGGCTTTTTGTTCCTGACCGGGGCTGGGCTTCTGGCCCTGGTGTGGGAGTATGTAGTGTTTGCTTGGGTGGGGGTAGTCGTGTGGTGGGGAGCCGTCCTGACGGTAGTGGGCCTGCGCCCCCGCTGGCTCCGACGGGTGAACCTTTGGCTGGCGCTTCTCGTTATGGTAATTGCAGGGGCTGGGGCGCTGTCCCTGTATCACCAGGGATGGGGAGGCCACCTGGGCGCATGGGTCGCCGGCGGTTCCCTGTGGACAGGCATCCCCCGCCTGCTGGGAGTACTGGTGGTCGCCACTGCTCTCGCCTTCCCACGCTGGACCTGGCAAGGGGCGCGCTGGGGGTGGCGATGCGCCTGGCGAAGTATGCTCCGGGGGGCACGGGCCTATCGCCGTTGGCCTGTGCACCGGATCCTGTGGCAGGCAAGCCTGGCTTTGGCCCGTCTCCCCTGGCGGAGCTGGAGGCGCTGGGGGCGCAAGGAGCAGGTGCCCTTGTGGGAGGTGGCGTCAAGCATTCCCCCACCCGTGCGGGAGCCACGTCCTAGCCGCTCCCCCGCCCCCACAGAGGAAGCCTCTACGGCGACCCCAGAGGAGGTTGGCCCCGCAGTGCACCGCTCCAGCCACGCCTTGGGAGGCTGGAAACTGCCCCCCCTGAGTGTGCTGGCCCAGCGGGAGGAACACACCGTCTCCGACGAGGAAAATCTAGAGAAAGCCCGTCTTATTGAAGAGACCTTGGCGCAATACAACATTGAGGTAACGGTAGAGGAAATTCGGCCTGGCCCCGTGGTTACCCAGTTCGGGCTGGTGCCGGGGTGGGTGCGCAAGGTGCGGGAGGTGCGGGAACGGGATAAAGACGGTCGCCCCAAACTGGATAAGAACGGCCGCCCCGTCATCACCCAGGTGGAACAGAAGACACGGGTGAAGGTGGATACCATCCTGCAACGGGAGAAGGACTTAGCGATGGCTTTGGCCGCCCCCAGTATCCGCTTTGAGGCCCCCGTGCCGGGGGAATCCTTCATCGGCCTGGAGGTGCCCAACAGCAAACCCTCGGTGGTAACCCTGCGGTCGGTGATGGAGAGCGAAGAGTTCCGCCAGGCCCAGCGCAAGGGGCACCTCCCCATCGCCTTGGGCAAGGGGAGTGGGGGTGAGGTGGTGGTTACCGACCTGACCGATATGCCGCACCTGCTCATCGCCGGGGCCACAGGCAGCGGGAAAAGCGTGTGCATCAACGCCATCCTGTGCTGTCTGCTGATGCAGTTCACCCCCTATGACCTGCGGCTGCTCCTCACCGACCCCAAGCGGGTGGAGCTGACCCCCTACAACGGCATCCCCCACCTGGTGCGCCCCGTGGTGGTAGAGAGCGAGGAGGTGGTGCCCCTGTTGCGCGCCCTCATCCACGAGATGAAGGAGCGCTACAAGCGCCTGGAGACGGCGGGGGTGCGCAATATCCAGGGGTTCAACAGCAAAATCAAGACCCCCCAAGAGAAGATGCCCTACCTGGTGGTGGTCATCGACGAACTGGCCGATTTGATGATGTCGGCCCCGGTGGATGTGGAACAGAGCCTGTGCCGGCTGGCCCAGTTGGGGCGGGCGGTGGGCATCCACCTCATTGTGGCCACCCAGCGCCCCTCGGTGGATGTCATCACCGGCCTTATCAAAGCCAACTTCCCCAGCCGTATCAGTTTCGCCGTCTCCTCCCAGGTGGACTCCCGCACCATCTTGGACGGGGCAGGGGCCGAGAAACTGCTGGGTAAGGGGGATATGCTGTTCCTCCCAGTGCACCTGCCCAAACCCAAGCGCCTGCAAGGGGTCTATGTCTCCGATGATGAGGTTACCCACCTGGTGGAGCATTGGCGCTCCCAGAAGGGTATGCCCGTGCCGCCTCTGGACCTGGTGGTGGCGGAGGAGGATGAGGACGACCTCCTGGAGCGGGCGCGGGCGTTGGCCCAGAAACACGGACGCCTCTCCGTGGCGCTCCTGCAACGCAAACTGGGCATCGGCTATCCCCGCGCGGCCCGCCTCCTGGAACGCTTGCAGGAGGAGGGCACAGCCGAGGCATCCTCTGGCCGCCCCCAGCGCGGGGAAGAGGACGAGGAGGGTCAGTAAAGAATGGTGGGTAACCTTTGGGGATTGGTGTTCCACCGGAAGAAAGGGGAGAAGTGGGCGCCCCTCCGGCATGAGCGGTGTTGGCAATGCACGGCAGACCTTGCAGCCGACGACACCTACCGCCAGTGGCGGGTGTGCGGGGCATGCGGGTGGCACTATGCCCTCACGGCGCGGGAGCGCATCGCCCTGTTGGCCGACCCCAACTCCTTCAAGGAGAAGTATCGGCGGGTGACCTCCCTGGACCCCCTGGCCTTTGAGGGGAAGGTGCCCTATCGCCAGCGCCTGTTCCGGGAGCAGAAGCGCACGGGCCTCGCCGAGGCGGCCGTGGTGGGCAAGTGCACCATCGGAGGCGTCAAGGCAGTGCTCCTGGTGTTGGACTTCTCCTTCCTTGGCGGAGGGATGGGGTGTGTGGTGGGGGAGAAAACGGCCCTGGCCTTTGAATATGCCCGCCGGCGCAAGCGCCCCGTGGTGGCGTGCATCACCAGCGGGGGGGCACGGGTGCAAGAGGGCCCCCTCTCCCTTGCCCAAATGGGCAAGGCGGTGGTGGCTATCAACCGCTTCCGCGCGGCGGGGCTACCCTTCCTCTGCCTGTGCGCCAGCCCCGTCACCGGGCAGGCCTTCGCCAGCATCGTCCCCCTTGCCCACCTGATTCTGGCGGAGCCAGGGGCCATCCTGGGCCTTGCCCCCCGCCAGATTCTCCTGCAGGGCAATGATAAGCGTCAGGTGGAAAGCATCCACTCGGCCGAAGGGCAATGGGCTTTGGGGTATATCGACCACATCGTGGACCGCCGCCAGCAGAGGGAAGCGCTGGGCACCCTTTTGAGCCTGCTGGCAGGAGATGGAGCACGGGAGCCCTTCAAACGCCCCAAAGGGAAAGACCCCGCCCCTGTGGTGCCGTCCGCCTGGGAGGCGGTGCAACAGGCCCGTTCCCCCCAGCGCCCCGGGGCCAGGGCTTATGTGGAGCACCTGTTCACCCCCTTCGTGGAACTGGGGGGCGACCGTCAAGGCTCCAACGCCCCGGACATTCTGTGTGGCATTGGGGGGTTAGAGGGGCGGGGGGTGGTGGTGATAGCCCACCAGCGCACCCTGGCGGGGCCGGCGTCCACCTCCCCCCAGGGCCTGCGCAAGGCCCAGCGCGCCATGCGCTTGGCGGGGGAGGTCGGCCTGCCCCTTATTACCCTCATTGACACCCTGGGCCCTTCCCGCCGCGTGGAGGCGGAGCAGGAAGGCATCGGCTTCGCCCTGGCGGAGACCCTGTCCCTCCTCCTTGCGACGCCGGTGCCCACCGTGGGGGTGGTGATCGGCGAAGGCGGGGCCGAAGCGGCCCTGGCCCTGGGAGCCACCGACCGCCTCCTCATGCAGGCGGGAGCCATCCTGACCCCCGCCTCCCCAGAGGAGACGGCCGGATTAATGTTTCGCGCCCCCGAGCGGGCACCCGAGGCGGCGTCAGCCCTGCACCTGACGGCGCGGGACTGCATGGAGAGCGGACTGGTGGACGCCATCGTCCCCGAGCCGTCGGGGGGTGTCCAGGCCGATTTCCCGGCCGCCGTGCAGATGCTTCGGCGGGCGCTTCTGCGGGCGCTGGCCAGTGTGCCCCGGAACAACCCCAACCGCCTTCTCCAGATGCGCTACCAGCGCTTTCGCCGCCTGGGGGAGTATACCTCCTACTTCCGTGCCGCCCTGGCGCGGGAGATTGCCCTCCTGCGGGAAAGGAAGACTCCCCAAGCATCAGAACCCCCGGGGCCCTCTGCAGAGGGGGCAGATTCTGCCCCAGCGCCCACCCCTCCGCCCCCATCGCCCTCGCACACAGCAAGTCCGCCGCAGCGGTAGGAGGGCCTTGCCCATGGCTCTGTCCCCCATAGGCGTATCGGCGCACCGTGTGGGATATCATGCCCCATGTGAGCACCCTCCTGGAAAGCCTCAACCCCAGCCAGCGGGAAGCGGTCACAACACTGGAAGGCCCCCTCCTTATCGTGGCCGGCCCAGGGTCCGGGAAGACGCGGGTCATTGTGCACCGCATTGCTTACCTGGTGCGGGAGGCGGGGGTCTCCCCCACACGCATCTGCGCCGTTACCTTCACCAACCGTGCGGCGCGGGAGTTGCTGGATCGCCTCCACCGTCTGTTGGGGCCGCGCGCTGAGCACCTCACCTGTGGCACCTTCCATGCCCTGTGCGCTGCCATTCTGCGGCGGGAGGGGAAGGCCATCGGTCTGTCCCCCTCCTTCACCATCTATGACGAAGAGGACCAGCGGGCGGTGCTCAAGCAGGCGGTGGGGGACGCGGGGTTTGACCCCAAGCGCTATAACCTGGGTGCCATCCACCACGCTATCTCCCACGCCAAGGCCCGCCTGCTAGGGCCGGACGGCTACAGTGCCCAGGCCCAGACCTACCTGGAGCAGGTCATCGCCAAGGTCTACCAGCGCTACCAGGCCCTCCTGGCCCAGAGCCAGGCGGTGGACTTTGATGACCTGCTCCTGCTCACCTACCAGCTGTTCCGCGACCACGCCGCGGTGCTGGGCAAATACCAGGAACGCTACCTGCACCTGCTCATTGACGAGTTCCAGGACACCAACCGCGCCCAGTATGCCCTGGCCAAGCAGCTGGCGGGCAAGTGGCGCAACATCTGCGTGGTGGGCGACCCCGACCAGTCCATCTACTCCTGGCGCAACGCCGACATCCGCAACATTCTGGAGTTCCAGAAGGACTTCCCCGATTGCCGTGTGCTGTATTTGGAGGAGAACTACCGCTCCACACCCCCTATCCTCCAGGCGGCAGAGGGCATCATCCGTGCCAACACTCTCCGCATCGCCAAGCGCATGGTGCCCGTGCGCCAGGGGGGAGTGCCCATTGTGGTGCACGAGGCCTTCAATGAGGACGAGGAGGCGGCGTGGGTGGCGGGGGAGATAGAGCGCCTGGTGCAGCAGAAGGTCGCCACCTACCGCCAGTGTGTGGTGCTCTACCGTACCCACGCCCAATCCCGCGCCTTAGAGGAGGCCTTCCTGCGGTATGGTATCCCCTACCGCGTGGTGGGGGCCATCCGCTTCTACCAACGGCGGGAGGTCAAAGACCTGCTGGCCTACCTACGCCTCCTGGTGAACCCCAATGACATCGTCAGTCTCCAGCGGGTCATCAATACACCCCCGCGCGGTATCGGCCCCAAGGCCCACGACGCTCTCCTCCACTACGCCCAGGTTCACGGCAAAGGGGCGGGGGAAGTGCTCCTGGGCCTGGCACAAGGCGAAGGAGACCTCCCCCTGACCGGGCAATCCCTCGCCGCCGTGCAGCGCTTCGCCCATTTGCTGGCGGATCTCTCCGGGCAGGCCCGGACCCTTGACCTCGTGTCCCTGATGGACGCCGTGGTGGAGCGGACAGGGTACAAGGAGTGGCTTTTGTCCCAGGAGGACGGGGAGAAGCGTTGGGAGAACCTGGTGGAACTGCGGGGCCTGGCCAGCGAGTTCAAGGCCCTTTCCCCTCCCCAGGGCCTCATCACCTTCCTGGAACGGGTCTCCCTGGTCTCCGAACAGGACGAGGTGGACACCCAACGGGATGTGGTAACCCTCCTGACCCTGCACCAGGCCAAGGGCTTGGAGTTCCCCGTGGTGTTCCTGGTGGGGTTGGAGGAGGGGCTCTTGCCCCACTACCGCTCCCTGGACTCGCCCGAGGAGATTGAGGAGGAGCGGCGGCTCCTGTATGTGGGGATGACCCGCGCCCAGGACAGGTTGTACCTCTTACGGGCGTTCCGTCGGCACCTGGCGGGGGAGAGCCATCCCACCCTCCCCTCACGCTTCCTGAAGGACTTACCGCCCCAGGTCGTGCAAGGCCCCCCGCGGGTGCGCAAACCCGCAGGGGAGGGGCGCTCCCCCGCCCCCTCGCCTCCCCCCTCTTCGCCTCCACCCTTCAAGGCGGGCGACCGGGTGCGCCACAGCCGCTTCGGGGAGGGCGTCGTCATATCCATTACCCCCGCAGGCAACGAGCACGAGGTTACGGTGGCCTTTACGCACGCAGGGGTAAAGCGTTTGCTGTATCCCATTGCCCCCTTGGAGCCAGTCGTTTAGCCCCTGTGCTATCCTGGCCCTGTGAAAGTGCACCCTTTGCACCCCTGGGATGTTTCCCCTGCCGAGGCCATAGCTGTACAGGAGCGCCTGGCCCGGCACCTGCGCCTGGAGCCTCTGCCTACTCCGCCCCAGACGGTCTGTGGCCTGGACCTGTCGGCCGAGGATGCCGAGGGATGGGCCATAGGGGCGGCGGTGGTGGTGGCCTTCCCCAACCTGGAGGTGGTGGAGGTGCGCACGGCCCGCCGCCAAGTTACCTTCCCCTATATCCCTGGCCTCTTGGCCTTTCGGGAGGTGCCGGTGCTGGTCGCCGCCTTGGAGCGCCTCACCATTACCCCCGACTGCTTCATCGTGGACGGGCAGGGCATCGCCCATCCCCGGCGGTTCGGCATCGCCTGCCACATTGGGCTTCTGGTGGACCGCCCGACTATCGGCTGTGCTAAGAGCCTGTTGCGGGGGACGCACGCCCCCGTGGCTGATAAGGCAGGAGCCTGGGAGCCATTGGTAGACAGAGGGGAGGTCATCGGGGCGGCAGTGCGCACCCGTGCAGGTGGGGCGCCGGTGTATGTCTCCCCGGGGCACCGGATTGACCTAGCGGGGGCTGTGCGGATTGTCGTAGCATGTAGTCGGGGGCATCGCCTGCCCGAGCCGACCCGCCTGGCCCACCTGGCGGCGGGGGGCCGTCTGCCGGAGCGGGCGCCCCACACGCCCTGGCAAGAGCGCTTGCTGTAGCGAGGCCCAAAAGCATGCCCCCTCTCCAGGAGATTCAGGAACGCCTCCAGCAGGCCCAGGAACGCCTGGCCGTCCTGCTGGAGCGCCTTTGACATCCCCCGCAAGCAGAAAGAGCGGGCCGCCCTGGAAGAGCAGAGCACCTCCCCCACTTTCTGGGATGACCCCGTGAGCGCCCAGGCCGTCCTCCAGCGTCTCAACGCCCTGCGGGAGGAGGTGGAAGCCTGGCAGGCTCTCCAGCGCCGCCTCTCGGAAGTGGCCGGTTTGGTGGATTTGGCCCTGCGGGAAGGGGATGAGGGCCTGGCCCCTGACCTGGACAACGAGTTGGCCTCCGTGCAGCGGGACATGGAGGACCTGCTGGTGCGTGCAGCCCTTGCAGGCCCCTATGACCAGCGGGATGCGCTGCTCTCGGTGCACGCAGGGCTGGGGGGCACCGATGCCCACGACTGGGCGGAGATGCTCCTGCGGATGTACGTGCGCTGGGCGGAGCGCAGGGGATTCCGGGTGCGGGTGCTGGACCGCTCCCCCGGTGAGGAGGCAGGCATCAAGAGCGCCACGCTGGAGGTGGGGGGCCCCTACGCCTACGGATGGCTCAAGGGGGAAAAGGGCACCCACCGCCTGGTGCGCATCTCCCCCTTTGATGCCGACCGCGCCCGCCACACCTCCTTCGCCTTGGTGGAGGTGCTGCCCGTCGCCGAGCAGGTGGGGGATGTGGTCATTCACCCCGATGACCTGCGCATAGAGACCTTCCGCGCCTCGGGCCACGGGGGACAGAATGTGCAGAAGGTCGCCTCGGCGGTGCGCATCACCCACCTGCCCACCGGTATCACCGTTACCTGTCAGCAGGAGCGCTCCCAGCACCAGAACCGGGAGATCGCCCTGCGCATCCTGCGGGCGCGCTTGATGGCCCTGCGGGAGCGCCAACGCCAGGAGGAGTTAGCCCGCCTAAAAGGGGAGCACATCCCCGCCGAGTTTGGTGCCCAAATCCGCTCCTATGTGCTTCATCCGTATAAGCTAGTAAAGGATCACCGCACCGGCCACGAAACCCCCGACGCCGAAGGGGTGCTGGACGGAGACCTGGACGCCTTCCTGAAGGCGTATCTGCTCTGGAGCGTGGGCAAGGGCGCCACCCCAGCGGAGCACCGATGAACCATCGTCTGCCCAACGCTAGGGCAGAGCACTCCGTTATAATATCCTAGAAGGGCCTGCAGGCTTGCCCACTTGGGGAGGACACCATGAAGCGGGCTGTGGTGTGGCTCACCGTCGTCAGCGTGCTCCTACTCGCTCTGACCGTGGGGTGCCGTCGGGAGGCGGCCCAACCAACCCCACGGGCACCAACCCCCGCCCCCGCCGCTCCCGGCGTAGCCCCTACCCCTACTCCAACCGTAGCGCCAGGGGCGCCGGCCCCCACCCCCAGGACGGGGGGCGTGTTCCGCCGCCTGTGGGATGACCCCCCCACCCTGGACCCCCACCTGACCACCGATGTTACCTCCGCCTTCGTCATCGTGGAAATTTTCAGCGGGCTGGTCACCCTGGACACCGACCTGCGGGTCATCCCCGACATCGCCGAGCGGTGGGAGATTAGCCCCGACGGGCGCACCTACACCTTCTACCTGCGCCGGGGCGTGAAGTTCCACAACGGGAAAGAGGTTACCGCCGAGGATTTCAAGTATTCCTTTGAGCGCGCCGCCGACCCCAAGACCCAGTCCCCCGTCGCCGAAACCTATTTGGGGGATATCGTGGGCGTCAAAGAGAAACTGGAGGGCAAAGCCACCGAGATCAGCGGGATACGGGTGATTGACCGCTATACCCTGCAAATCACCATTGACGCCCCCAAGGTCTACTTCATCGCCAAACTCACCTACCCCACGGGCTTTGTGGTGGACCGGGAGCAAATTCAGCGCATGGGGCGGCGCTGGACCGACCAGCCCAACGGCACCGGCCCCTTCAAACTGCGGGAGTATCGGGTGGGGGAGCGCATCGTTCTGGAGCGTAACCCCGACTTTTACCGCGGCCCCCCCAAACTGGAGCGGGTGGAACTCATCTTGTCGGGCGGAAGCCCTATGGCCATGTACGAGAACGACGAGATTCACATCACGGGCGTGGGGCTGGCCGACTTAGAGCGGGTGCGGGATCCCCGCAACCCCCTCAGCAAGGAACTGGTGCAAGCCCCCATGTCCTTTGACACCTATTACATCGGCTTCAATGTCACGAAGCCCCCCTTTGACGATGTGAAAGTCCGCCAGGCCCTCAACCACGCCATCAACAAGGAGCTCATCGCTACCCAGGTGCTCTCCAACCTGGTTACCCCTGCCTATGGCATTTTGCCCCCGGGCTTCCCCGGCTACAACCCTGCTATCCAGGACAAGGGCCTGAAGCACAACCCCGAGTTGGCCAAGCGTCTGCTGGCGGAGTCCAAATATGCCGGTCGCCTCCCCCGCATCGTCATGACCGTCCCTGGCACGGGCGGCTCGGCCGGCCTAGACCTGGAAGTGATTATGGACCAGTGGAAGCAGGTTCTGGGGGTAGAGGTGGAGGTGCAACAGGTGGAGTGGGCCACCTTCCTGCAGGAACTGAACCGGGGCACCTTCCAGGCCTTCGCCGGCCTGGGATGGATCGCCGACTACCCCGACCCCCAGAACTTCCTGGATGTGCTTTTCCACAGCAAGAGCCCCCAGAACCACACCTACTACGCCAACCCTGAGGTGGACCGCCTCCTGGAGCAGGCGCGGGTGGAGAAGGACTGGAACACGCGGGTGGAGTTGTACAACAAGGCCGAGGAGATTATCGTGCGGGAGGCGGCGTGGGTGCCCCTGTGGTATAGTGGGGAGCGCTTCGCCCTCATCAAACCCTATGTGAAGGGCTACAAACTCCTGCCCATGATCGTCCCCCGCCTGAAGGATGTGTGGATTGAACGCTAGGCGGGCACTGGTAGGTTCGCCCGCCGGGGGAGAGGGGCGGTGCTGGTCTACATCGTCCGGCGCTTGTTGTGGCTGCCGGTGCTCCTGGCGTCGGTAACCTTCGTAACCTTCGTGCTCGGGCGCTACGGCCCCGGCGACCCCGTGCAGGTGCGCCTAGGCACCAAGTATACCCCCGAGGCGGCTGCCCGCTTGCGTCGGGAGATGGGGTTGGACCGCCCCCTCCTAGTGCAATACCTGGACTACATCCGCAAGGCGGTGCGCGGCGACCTGGGCGAGAGTTACACCTATCCGGGACGGAGTGTTTCCTCCCTCATTGGCAAGCGCATCTGGGTGTCAGCCCAGTTGGGGTGCGCCGCCCTTCTCATCGGGATTATCCTGGGCATCCCCTTAGGGCTGCTGGCCGCCTATCGGCAGGGCACCTGGCTGGACACGGCCCTGGTCAGCGGAGCCTTGTTTTTCTACTCCATGCCCGTGTTCATCACCGCACCTTTCCTGATTTTGGTATTTGCGGTGCGGTTGGACCTGCTCCCCACTTCGGGGTGGCAGGGGTTTTTCAGCCCCCACATCGTCATGCCCGCTCTAGTCATGGGCTTGCCGGGCGTTGCGGGCATCGGTCGCCTGACCCGCGCCTCGGCGTTGGAGGTGTTGGGGCAGGACTTCGTGCGCACCGCCCGCGCCAAGGGCCTGCCCGAGACGCTCGTGCAAACCCGGCATGTTTTGCGCAACGCCCTTATCCCCGTCGTCACCGTTTTAGGGTTCTCCCTGGCAGGGTTGGTGGAGGGAGCCTTCATCACCGAAACCATTTTCGGCATTCCCGGGATTGGTCGTCTGGCGGTGGAGTCCATCTTCCGGCGGGATTACCCCATCATCACCGCCCTGGTGATGATCTTTGCGGTCTCCTTTGTGCTGGCCAACCTGCTGGTGGACATCCTGTACGCTGTCCTAGACCCCCGCATCCGCTATAGGTAGAACGGCATGGCACAAGCGCACGCGGTGGCGGTGCCTACAGGGCGGAGCGAGAGCCTGTGGCTCCGCTCCATGCGCCGCCTGCTGAGGAAGCCCAAGGCCGTGTTCGCCCTGGTGGTCATCGCCATTCTCTATGGCAGTGGCCTTTTTGCCCACTGGGTTGCCCCCTACGGCTACAACCAGCAAGACCTCACGGCAGTGCGTCAGCCCCCCAGCGCCCGCCACTGGCTGGGCACCGACGGCGTGGGGCGGGATATCCTCTCCCGCATCATCTATGCCCTGCGCACCAACCTTATCATCACAGCGGCAGCGGTGCTCACGGGGAGCATGCTGTTGGGCATTACTTTGGGCCTGCTGTCGGGCTACCTGGGGGGGAAGGTGGACTCGGTGATCATGCGCATTGGGGAGTTATTCACTGCTTTCCCCGGCATTTTGCTGGTCATTCTGCTGGCGGCCACTTTGAAGCCTCGGGTGCTGGAGATGGTGCGGGACTTCGAGGATGCCACGGGGATACGAGGCTTGGTGCGCTGGGGCATCGTGGACTACTTTGTGGTGTTTGGGGCGCTGGCGGCCTTCTCGTGGATCGGTATGGCCCGTCTGGTGCGGGGGCAGGTGCTGTACTTGAAGGAGCAGGCGTTTGTGGAGTCAGCCCGGGCTGCGGGGGCGTCCCTGTGGCGCATCCTGCTGGTGCACATTCTGCCCAACGCCTTGCCCCCCGTGATTGTGTCCATCTCCATGGGACTGGGAGCCATTGCGGGGGCGGAGGTGGTCCTCAGCTGGTTGGGCATCGGTATTCAACCGCCCGTGCCCAGCCTGGGGAACATGATCTGGGAGGGGCAGAGCATCTCGGTGCTTCAGCGGTGGCCCCATATGCTCTTACCCCCTGTCATTACCGTCGCACTCCTCATTTTCGCCTGGAACCTCCTGGGGGATGCCCTGAATGATGTGCTCAACCCCAAGGCCCGCTAGCCGGCCGGGGATGAGGCCCATCAGAGCACGGAAGGTATCCCCGCACCCTGCGCCCATGGCAGAAACCTCCCCTCCCCAGCTGGGGGCACTGCAATTCCCCCCGTGCACCTTTTGCCCCGGAGCTGCATTGACCCCCCAAAGGGGGGGTGATACAGTAACGGAAGGGAGGGCAAGAGAACGCCAGGGAGGTGCCCCATGCCCATCTTCGTGATGCTCAGCACCCTGACGGACGAAGGGGCCAAGACCATCAAGACCAACCCCACCCGCATCAAGGAGGTCAACGCCGAGCTGGAGCGCTCCTTTGGGGTGAAAGTGTTGGCCCAGTATGCCGTTCTGGGCCCCTACGACTTTGTCAACATCGTGGAGGCCCCGGACAACGCCACCGTGGCGCGGGCCTCGGCGGAACTGGCCTCTCGGGGCAGTGTGAAGATTCAGACCCTCGCCGCCATCCCCATAGACGAGTTCATCGCCCGTCTGCGCAAATAAAGGGAAGTGGCGCCGCTAGGGGCGCTACCGCCGACGGCGGAGCCACCCCCATGCGCTCAAGACCACCACTCCTCCCACCACCAGGAGGCCGTCGCCTGCGGCGGTGCGGCCGGGGGCGCATCCTCCGGTTCGGGTGGGGGGGCGAGGTGTAGGCGTCGGGGCGGGGGCGACGGTTTCCGGGGTGGGCGTGGGCACGACAGCGGGCGGGGTGGGCACCCCGAAGGGGATAATGGTGGGGAGGGGAATGGGCGTGGGCAAGGGGGCCTCGTCCGCAAGGGGCGCACGCAGAGGGGCACCGATAGTGCGCCGCCAGGCGTTCTCCACCTCCAGCAGGCTGGTGCCGTAGACCTGCTGGAAGGCGTCCCGGAAGCGGATGTTCTGGTCCAATAGGCGGAGCAGTTGGCGTAAGCGCTCCTCCCCATACTGCTCCAGGATAAACTTCACCATCGCCTTGCCCTGCCCATAGACCAGGATGACATCGTCGGGGCGGCCGGGCATGCTCTCCACATCGGTGATGGGGAGCAGGGTGCCCCGCCGGAGGGCCTGGAACAGGGCCTGGTCGTATTCCGTAGTGGGGGCTAGGTTACCCATTTCGGCAATGCCCTCGTTGAACCACACGGGGATGGGCAGACGGCGGTTGGCCAACGCAGCGTCCAGCAGGAAGTGCATGGCCTCGTGGGAGGCGATGCCCCGCACGGCTGGCCCCGACGCCAGCATGACGATGACCCCCTGGTCGGCGAAGGTGGTGCCCTCAGTGACCAGCTGAGTGCGCACCGTGCGACTGGTGGGGGGCAAGGCGGGAAGCATGTCCCGATAGGTGGTGTAGACCACCACCGTTACCGGGTTGAAGGTCTCCACCCCGAGCACCGGCCCCCACTTTTGGAAAGTCTCCTCCACCGCCTGGGCGATGGTCTGGGCACGGGTGCGAATGGGGGCATAGAAGTAGACGGTAACTTGACCCTGCTGCAGGCTTT
Source organism: Dehalococcoidia bacterium (assembly GCA_025060295.1). Lineage (NCBI taxonomy): Bacteria > Bacillati > Chloroflexota > Dehalococcoidia > Dehalococcoidia bacterium. Next base: position 47,591 of record JANXCH010000004.1, read on the forward strand.
CCCAGGTGGTCCAGCGGGGATCCAACAGCACAAAGGTGTCGGGGGCTGTCTCGCGGCGATTGCCCGCCTGGTCCTCCACCTCCCACAGGTATTCAATGCGCGCCCCTGGGGGAATGTAGCGGGCGGCGGTGTCGGTGCGGATGAAAACTTCGGTGGCGATGCGGGGGGCAGGGGTGATGTCCACAGGTTGGAAGCGCCGGCTCCGTTCATTGCCCACGCGGAAGCGCAACACGAGGCGGGTGATGGGGGCATCGCTCTGGGCCTCCACTCGGAACAGGATGCCCTCGGGGAACCTGCTCTCCACCCCTTTGGGGGTGATCTCGGGACCCGCCCCATGCGCCACCCACGGCCACATAGCACCCACCACGGCCACCACCAAAGCCCCAGCAAGCATGCGCCACATGGTTTATCCCCCTTTGCGCTCCTGCTCCTGAAGGGCTTTCAGACGCCCCACAAGGTCAAACCGCCCCACCACGGTGAGGAGTTTCTCCACGAACATCTCCGGCGATACCGCACCCGTCACTTCGGCGAAGCCGTCGATAATGGTCTTGGGCACCGCCCGCACCTGGTAGGTCTGAGCCAGGTGGGGGAACTCCTCCGCCTCCACCACATCGGCGCGGATGCGGGCGTTTTCCATTGCCACGGCGTGGGCCAACCTGGCCACCTGGGGACAGTGGGGTCAGGTGGGGGTGACGAAGACCTGCAGGTGCACCTCCTTGTCTATCTGGCGCACCACCTCCCGCAGGGCGGGACGCAGGGACGATACTCCCCGAGAGAGGGCGAGGATGTCCTCTATCAGGGTGGTGAACTCGTACCCCGTAGGGAGACCGTAGAACTTGATGTTGTCGTAGGGTTGGTCGTCGGCGCTGAAGGTGAAGCACGGGATACGGTCCACCCTGCGACGGCGGGCCTCCTCGGCCTGAACGTAGAAGTCCACCACCTCCAGGCGCAGTTTGGGCGAAAGGGAGACCACCTCCTCCAAGACCTGTTGCACCTGGGGGCAGGTGGGGCATTCCCGCCCCGGCACCAGAAGCAGACCCGCGCTCCGCGAGGTAAACAGGGTGATGGTGATGTCCTTGAGCAGGCTACGGCTGAAGCGCTCCTGCAACAGGGCCTGGTC
>JANXCH010000005.1 GCA_025060295.1 Dehalococcoidia bacterium
AACATCCTTGATCTGCATGGGGATGCCCGTGAGGGGGGTCATCTCCCCCTGGGCGATGCGTCGGTCGGCCTCCTGGGCCTGCTGGAGGGCCAGGTCCTCGGTAACGGTGATGTAGGCGTTCAGCAGAGGCTCCACCTGGCGAATTCGTTCCAAGACGGCGCGGGTCACCTCCAGGGCTGACACCTCTCGCCGGCGCAGGAGGGCATGGGCCTGGTGCACCGTGAGGGCGTAGAGGGGGGGCATCTAACTCTCCTCCAACACCAGGGGGACGCGGAAGAAGGCCCCCTCCCGGCGGGGGGCGTTGCGCAAAATCTCCTCGCGCGGGAAGGGCGCTTGGGGCTCGTCGGGGCGCATGACGCTGGCCAGGGCCACCGAGTGGCTGGTGGGGGGCACCTCGGTGGTGTCTATCTGCTGGAGCACCGCAAACTGCTCCACAATCTGGGACAGTTGCACCCGAAAGCGCTCCACCTCCTCCTCGGTGAGGCCGATACGGCACAGGGTGGCTACGTGGAGCACCTGTTCTCGGGTCAGGGCCATAGCATCCTCCTGGGGATATCTTACCGCAGGGGGTGTCCTGTTCGCCTTGTAGGGTTTCATCCCTCTGTGCTATGCTGGGAACGCATCCGCGCGGAGGCTTGGGATGGCAGTGCGCATCACCGTCTACGGAGGGGCGCGGCAGGTAGGGGGCAACCAGGTGCTGGTGGAGGACGGCCCCGCCCGCTGGCTCTTTGACTTCGGCATCCCCTTCCACCAGTGGGGTAAGTTTTACGAGGAATACCTTCAACCCCGCAAGGCCTTCGGCCTCTTGGACTTCCTGACTATGGGCCTGGTGCCCCCCGTCAAGGGCCTCTACCGCCCCGACCTGGAGCACCCCCTGGTGGGACAGGTCTTCCCTGACCGTCCCACGGTGGAGGTGCAGGGCGTCCTCCTCTCCCACGCCCACCTGGACCACTCGGGCTACATCTCCCTTCTGCACCCGGACATCCCCGTCTACGCAACCCTCACCACAGCGGTGCTGGCCAAGGCCATCCAGGACACCAGCCGCGGCGACATAGAGCGGGAGGTGGTCTACTACACCCCCCAAGCCCCCAAACGTGATGACCTCCTCACCAATGACCCGGACGCCTCTGCCGTCCAGCGCCAGTTTGTCGTCCCCGCCGATGCTCCCCTCACCGACGCTGCCCGCCGCTTCTGGGGCCAGTCCCTCTGGGCGCGAAAGAGCATGAAGCACACCACTTTGCAGACCGCCAGTGCCCTGGATAAAAAGCATGCCGTGCGGTGCTGGCCGGTGGACCACTCGGTGCCAGGGGCGTGCGCCTGGGCGGTGGAGACCTCGGCGGGCTGGGTGGCCTACACGGGCGACATCCGCCGCCACGGCGCACGCGCCCAGGACACCCAGCGCTTCCTAGACGACCTGGCGCAGTTGCGCCCGCGGGTGCTCCTGTGCGAGGGGACGCGGGCACCCCCCGGCTCCCGCCCCTCCTTCACCGAGAGTGATGTGGCTCAGCGCGCCCGGGAGCACTTGAAAAGCGTACAGGGGGGCCTGGTGTTCGCCGACTTCGGCCCCCGTAATGTGGAGCGCCTCCTCATCTTCCACGCCCTCGCCCGCGACCTGGGACGCCAACTGGTCATCTTCCCCAAGGACGCCTACCTGCTGGACGCCCTGCGCACCCTAGACCCCTCCCTTCCTGCACCCGGCCCAGAGACGGGCATCCGGCTGTACGCTGAGCCGAAAATCCGACAGGACGCCTGGGAGCAAGACATACGCCAGAGGTACGAATCTGCCCTGGTAACGCCTAAGGATGTGCACCAGAACCAGGAGGCCTTCATCCTCTGCTTCAGCCTGCTGGATCTGAACGACCTGCCCACCCTGCGCCCACGCCCGGGGAGCCTGTACCTCTACTCCTCCCACGAGGCCTTTGACGAGGAGAGCGGGCTGGACTTTGACCGCCTCCTGAACTGGCTGCACCACTTCCAGATGCGCCCGGTGGGGGTGCCCCAGCGGGGCCGGGCCACAGGCCTCTGGCTCATCCCCCCAGAGGAGGAGGGCCTGCACGCCTCGGGCCACGCCTCCGGCTCCGACCTGGTGGACATGGTGCGCCAGGTGCGCCCCCGCACCCTCCTCCTTGTCCACGCCCAGCCCGAAGCGTATGATTACTTCGTAGAACACTTGAGCGGAACGGGCATAGAGGTGCTCATGCCCCGACACGGCCACACCTTGGAGTTCGCCTAGACCGTGCGTCCACTGCGTCTGCAGATCAAAAACTTCCTCTCCTATCGGGAGCCGCCCCCCCTGGACCTACGGGGCATGCAGGTGGTGTGTCTGTCGGGGAACAACGGGCACGGCAAGAGCGCCCTGCTGGACGCCATAACCTGGGCCTTATGGGGCGAATGCTCCCGGGGCGGGGGGCAGACCAACGATAGCTTGGTGCATCGCGGCCAGGCCGACATGGCCGTCGACCTGGAGTTCGCCCAGGACGGGCGAGTCTACCGGGTGCGTCGCCTCTACCAGAAGGCGGGAGGTCCCCGGCGTGCCTCCCAGCATCGCCTCTCCCTGCAGGTGCAGGTGGACCCCGACCTCTGGCGCGACATCAGCGGCAACTCCGTTGCCGAAACCCAAAAGAGGATCACCACCCTCCTGGGGATGGACTACGACGCCTTTGTGCACACCGCCTACCTCCTGCAGGGGCAGGCCGACCTCTTCTCCCGCGTCGCCCCCCAGGAGCGGCGGCGCCTCCTGGCCCGCATCCTGGGGTTGGACCTCTATGAGCACGCCCGAGAGGTGGTCAAGGGGCACC